>NZ_JAPCIS010000006.1:0-191681 GCF_027707425.1 Aeromonas sp. QDB63 | reverse complement strand
CAAGTTCGCGCAGTGACCTATGAGGTGGCAGGCAAGGAGAAAACGGTCTTTACCTCCCTGCCCGTGGCGCGATTCAGCGCAGCTCAGGTGGCGACCCTGTACCACGAGCGCTGGGAAATCGAGCTGGGATACCGGGATATCAAAAGCGCGATGCAGCACAACGCCATCACGCTGAGAAGCAAGAAAGTGGACTTGGTCTATCAGGAGCTGTGGGGATTGCTGCTTGGATACAATTTGGTCAGGCGGGAGGCCAGCCAGGCCGCCGTAGCCCATCAGCGAGCGCCCAATGAGGTGAGCTTTAAGTTTGCCTGTCATTTCATCGCGAACCAGATGGCAGTGATGGCGGGCGCGTTATCGCCAGCCCATACGCCACGGAGGTTAGCGGAGTTGCGGGGCTGCATAGGCGTCATGTTCATAGAAAAACGCCCCAGGCCATCGAGACCCAGGGCGGTGAAGATATCAAAGACCCGTTTTCCGGTAAATCGCAATGCGGCTCCGCTTAAGTGAACAGCATTGCGGCCTGGCCGGGGTGTTTGTCATTTCACTTCCACTTCGAATCGGGCCACAACCCGAGCCGGAATGGCTTGCTGATTCTGCTCCGATGGCCGGTAGCGCAGCTGCGCCAGCCCGGAGATGGCGATGAGATCCAGCACGCCGGGCGGCTGGGACTCCAGTACCTCTGGGCTGAACAACGTGCCATTGGAATCGATGAGGTAGCGAAGGGTCACATACCCCTTGACCGGCCTCTTCGCCGGCAGCCCCCCGACCGGGTTAAACCTGATGGCATCCCCCACCAACACCCAGTATTCGGGCAGCGTTTCCCAGGTGACATCCACCGGAGGCCGATTCAGCTTGGCGGTGGGGCTGGCACAGCCCCCGAGCAGGGCCAGGGCGGCCCACAGCAACAACCCTTTCACACGCACTGACATTCCCTCTTCGTTGTATCGCTCGACTCCATGAGCGACGCGCCAGTGTCAGGCAAAGGGGCTCATCCGGGAAGCCCCCATCTGGCAGGCAAAAAAAAAAGCCAACCCCGGAGGGCTGGCCTTGTGATCTCTCACGGCTCAGGCGCGCTTGTCGCTTACCACCAGCCAGAGGGCATGAACCATGCCGGGCAGACCGCCCAGCAGGGTCAGCACTATGTTGATGAGGAAATGGAGGCTGAAGCCTACCTGGATAAAGGCGCAGACCGGGGGGAGAAAGATGGCCAGCAGGATCTTGAGCAGATTGTTCATCGGGATTCCTCGTGTAAACAGCGCTTGGGGTTGGCCTAACCATAAACACCCAAGGCCTCAACTGCAAACCAGACAGGGGATCCGCTCTCCTCCTTTCCGCCAGGCGTTGAGGTCGTGAACCATCTGGTTGCTGCTGCCGCGCCAGAGCAGACCGGGATCCGCCAGGGCCTTCTCGAACCTGCCATCCACCAGCACGTCCAGCAAGGCCACCAGCTCCCGCTGGGCCGGGCTGAGATCGGCCAGCAGATAGCCGGTCCAGCACCAGATGTCCTTGCCGGGGCACTCGGTTCGCACCCGCTTCACCAGCGCCAGCACATGCGGCACGTTGGCGGGGTGGAGCGGATCGCCGCCGGAGAGCGACAGTCCGCGCCGCTTGATGCGGCTGTCGTTGAGATCGTGAATGATGCGATCGCTCATCGCCTCATCGAACGGCTTGCCCCCATCGAGCCGCCAGGTGCTCTGGTTGTAGCAACCGGGGCACTGGTGCTCGCAACCCGACACGAACAGGGTGGCGCGGGTGCCGGGGCCGTTGATCACATCGACCGGGTAGTACTGGTGGTAGTGCATTCGAGTTCTCTGGGTTAACGGCCAACCCCCTCCCAACCTCCCCCTTCGAAAGGGGGAGGAGCTTCTTTGCCCCCTCCCCTGCCAAGGGGAGGGCTGGGGTGGGGTCTGCTCGCTTACATATGCTTGACCCGGCGTTTGACCTCTTCCTGCTTGCCCGCGTTGAAGGGGCGCGCATCCGGGCTGCCGAGATAGCCGCACACCCGGCGGGTCACCGACACCTTGGCCGGGTCATGGTTGCCGCAGCGCGGGCAGGTGAAGCCCTTGGAGGTGCACTCGAACTCGCCGGTGAAGCCGCAGTCGTAGCACTCGTCGATGGGGGTGTTGGTCCCGTAATAGGGCACCTTGTCATAGCTGTAGTCCCAGACGTTCTCCAGCGCCTCCAGGTTGTGCTGGATGTTGGGGTACTCGCCGTAGCAGATGAAGCCGCCGCTGGCGATGGGCGGATAGGGCGCCTCGAAGTCCAACTTGTCGTAGGGGTTCACCTGCTTCTCCACGTCCAGGTGGAAGCTGTTGGTGTAGTAGCCCTTGTCGGTCACCCCGGCCACCACGCCAAACTCCTTGGCATCGATGCGGCAGAAACGGGTGCAGAGGTTCTCGCTCGGGGTGGAGTAGAGGCTGAAGCCGTAGCCGGTCTCCTCCTTCCACTCGTCGGTGGCCGCCTTGAGCCGCGCGATGATGGCGATGGCCTTCTGGCGCAGGGTCTCGCTGTCGAACAGGTGGACGTCGGTGCCATAGAGGGCGTTGATGGTCTCGTGTACCCCGATGTAACCCAGCGAAATGGAGGCGCGGCCATGTTTGAAGATCTCGCTGATGTTGTCATCGGCCTTGAGGCGCACACCGCAGGCCCCCTCCATGTAGAGGATGGGTGCGACCCGGGCCTTGACCCCGTCCAGGCGCTTGATGCGGTACATGAGCGCTGTCTTGGCCACTCGCAGGGCGGCATCCAGTTTGTCCCAGAAGTCCGCTTCATCGCGGGATTTCAGGGCAATGCGCGGCAGGTTGAGGCTCACGACCCCCAAGTTGTTGCGCCCCTCGTGGACCAGCTCGCCATTCTCTTCAAAGGCACCGAGGAAGGAGCGGCACCCCATGGGGGTCTTGAAGGAGCCGGTCACTTTGACCACCTGGTCGTGGTTGAGGATGTCCGGGTACATCCGCTTGGAGGCGCACTCCAGCGCCAGCTGCTTGATGTCGTAGTTGGGATCCCCCTGCTTGTGGTTCAGGCCATCCTTGATGGCGAACACCAGTTTCGGGAAGACGGCGGTCTTCCTGTTCTTGCCAAGGCCGGCGATGCGGTTGCCTAGGATGGCGCGCTGGATGAGGCGCGATTCCCAACTGTCCCCCAGGCCAAAGCCGAAGGTGACGAACGGCGTCTGACCGTTGGCGGTGTGCAGGGTATTGACCTCGTATTCGAGGGACTGGAAGGCGTCGTGGCACTCCTTCTCGGTGCGAGCCATGGCGTAGGCGTCCACATCCTGGATCCCCCACTCCTCGGCCACCTCCCGGTGCTTGTGCCAGCTGATGGTCACATAGGGTGCCAGCACTTCATCGATGCGGTTGATGGTGGTGCCGCCATAGATATGGCTCGCCACCTGGGCGATGATCTGGGCGGTCACCGCGGTGGCGGTGCTGATGGATTTTGGGGTGTCTATCTCCGCGTTGCCCATCTTGAAGCCGTGGGTCAGCATCCCCTGCAGATCGATCAGCATGCAGTTGAACATGGGGAAGAAGGGGGAGTAGTCGAGATCGTGGAAGTGCAGGTCGCCGCTCTCGTGGGCCTGCACCACGTCACGGGGCAGCATGTGACTGATGGCGTAATGCTTGGCGACGATGCCCGCCAGCAGGTCACGCTGGGTCGGGATCACCTTGGAGTCCTTGTTGGCGTTCTCGTTGAGCAGGGCCGCGTTGGTCTGCTCCACCAGGCCGCGGATCTCCTGGGCCAGGCGACCCCGGGCCTCGCGGGCCTGATCACGGTCGTGACGGTATTCGATGTAGGCACGGGCGATGGCCTTGTCGTCGGAGGCCATCAGGTGGTTCTCGACCCGGTTCTGGATCTCGTGGATGTCTACCTCCCCTCGCCCCTCCAGCTCCTGGCTGACAGCGGCGGCAATGCGCTCTGCCAGCGCCGGACTGGCCTGATTGACCGCGGCCGCCGCCCGGCTGACCGCATCGCGGATCAGTTGGCCATTGAATGGTGCACGACATCCATCGCGTTTGATCACTACCGGTTTCATCGATTTTCCCCGTATTGAAAGACCTGGTGGCCACCCTCGGCTCACCCTCGTTGAGTCCCCTTCTCCACGCCCGTCCCCGGCGCAAACAAGGTCAGCCAAGGCTTGAAACACCTGGGCTGACACTGAGAGGGTGACCACTTATGCACAGCTTTATAACACTATATATGGGTATTTTTTTTATGATTAACCCTATATGTGGGGTCTATTAGGCACCAAAGCGGTACCCTGTTTCTTGATCCAGAACAGGTTTTGGAAGGAGTGGGGCAGTTCACGACCAGCGCCAAAAGAGACTATCTCTGTACATCCCAGACGGGATGCGGGCTCCCGCCCGGCAAGGGATAAAAAGAGAGGGGCACGCCTTCCGACAACAATTGACCGAGGCGCCAGAGAGCGGGAGAGCA
Organism: Aeromonas sp. QDB63; assembly: GCF_027707425.1. Classification (NCBI taxonomy): domain Bacteria; kingdom Pseudomonadati; phylum Pseudomonadota; class Gammaproteobacteria; order Aeromonadales; family Aeromonadaceae; genus Aeromonas; species Aeromonas sp. QDB63. The sequence goes on along the minus strand of NZ_JAPCIS010000006.1, from coordinate 187,247 downwards.
CATACTGGGGAACAGTCTGTCCCTTGCGGAAAACACACGTGACCAAGGTCTTGCTCCTGCTCTCTCTCCTCTCCCTCCCGCTGCTGGCCGCCGAGATCCTGGTGATCAGCAGCTATCACCAAAGCAACCAGTGGGATCAGAGCTACAGTGCCGGCCTCGAGAAACACCTCAAGCAGGCGCATAACCTCGGCTATCTCTATCTGGACACCAAGCGCCAGCCCGGCCAGACCCGTGACGAACTGCTCGCCAAGGGAATGGCCGCCTACCGGACCCATCAGCCGGCGCAGGTGATCCTGGGGGATGACAACGCCATCAACGCCCTCGCCCGACCCATCGCCGCCCGGGGAACGCCCATGGTGTTTCTCGGGATGAACGAGAATCCGCGCTCCAAGGGGCTGGTCGGCCACCCCCTGATCACCGGCGTACTGGAACGCCCCCTGCTCAAGCGCAGCATCAGCGAGATGAGTCAGTTGATGGGAGGGCTGGAGCGTGCCCTGGTGCTGTTTGACGAAAGCGAGGTGTCCCGCACCGCCGTCGCCCACGAGTTCAAGGGGCGAGGCGAGCTGACGATCGGCCAGACCCGGGTCAGCAGCCGCCAGTTCACCGACTACGGACGCTGGCAGGAGGCAGTGCTCGCCAGCCGGGAAAATGGCTATCAGGCGCTCTTCCTCGGCCTCTACCACACTCTCACCGACGCTCAGGGCCAGCATGTAAGCGAGCAACAGGTACTGGCATGGACCAGCGCCAACAGTCCGGTGCCACTGTTCTGCTTCTGGGCCTTTGCAGTGGGCAGGGGAGCCGCCATCGGCGGTCTGGTGCTCGACGGCCACAGCCAGGGAGAGAGAGCCGCCGAACTGGCCAATGCCATCCTCTCGGGCACGGCGCCCGGCGCCCTCTCCCCCCGCGCCGCATCCCGCGGGGAATATCTGTTCAGCAAGAGCGAACTGGCACGCTGGCACCTGACGGCTCCCGATGCCTGGCAGGACAAGGTGAGCTACATCGAGTGAGCCCACCAACGACAAACCCGGCCAGTGGGCCGGGTTTGTCTGCTCAAACGTGCATCCTCAGGGCTGAATGGCCGCCTGCAACTCGGCTTCGGTCCAGATGGTGATCCCCAGCTCCTGGGCCTTGGCGAGCTTGGAGCCTGCCGCCTCCCCCGCTACCAGCACGTCGGTCTTGGCCGACACCGAGCCCGCCACCTTGGCCCCCAGGGCCTGCAGCGCCGCTTTGGCGTCGTTGCGGGACAAGGCGGTGAGGGTGCCAGTCAGCACGAAGGTCTTGCCGGCAAAAGGTTGATCGCTTGCCTCCTTCTTCTCGATGGCCGGCCAGTGGATGCCGGCGGCCAGCAGGGCCTCCAGCACCTCGATGTTGTGGGGCTGGCGCAGGAAGTAGTAGACGTGCTTGGCCACTATGTCTCCCACGTCAGGCACTTCCAGCAACTGCTCCACCGAGGCTGCGCGCAGGGCATCCAGGGTGAGGAAGTGGTTGGCAAGGTTCAAGGCGGTCGCCTCCCCTACTTCGCGGATCCCCAGGGCAAACAGGAAGCGGGGCAGGGTGGTGCTGCGGGCGGCATCGATGGCGGCCACCAGGTTGAGGGCCGATTTTTGCCCCATCCGCTCGAGACCGGCCAGCTGGATGGCGTTGAGGCTGAACAGATCCGCCGGGGTCTTCACCAGCCCCTTGTCCACCAGCTGCTCGACGATCTTGTCGCCGAGACCGTCCACGTCCATGGCGCGGCGGGCGGCGAAGTGCTTGATCGCCTCCTTGCGCTGCGCCTCGCAGAACAGGCCGCCGGAGCAGCGGGCCACCGCCTCCCCTTCCAGCCGCTCCACCGCGGAGCCACACACCGGGCACTGGGTCGGGAACAGGATTTCCCGGGCATCCGCCGGGCGCTGGGCCTCCACCACGGCCACGATCTGCGGGATCACGTCCCCCGCCCGGCGCACGATCACGGTGTCGCCGACCATGACGCCGAGGCGCGCGATCTCGTCCGCATTGTGCAAGGTGGCGTTGGAGACGGTGACGCCGCCGACGAACACGGGTTTGAGCTTGGCGACCGGGGTCACGGCGCCGGTGCGGCCGACCTGGAACTCGACGTTCTCGAGCAGGGTCATCTCCTCCTCCGCCGGGAACTTGTGGGCGGTGGCCCAGCGCGGGGCGCGGGCCACGAAGCCGAGCTCCCCTTGCAGGGCAATGTCGTCCACCTTGTAGACCACGCCGTCGATCTCGTAGGGGAGCTCGCCACGGCGGGCCAGGATGTCGTCATGGAAAGCTTGGCAACCGGCGGCGCCCTCTTTCAGCTTCACCTCGGAGCTGAGCGGCAGGCCCCAGGCCTTGAGCTGCATCAGGCGACCGTAGTGGGAATCCCCTAGGGCGTCGCCCCCAACTCCGACGCCGTAGGCATAAAAACTCAAACGGCGGTTGGCTGTAATTCGAGAGTCCAATTGCCTCAGACTCCCTGCAGCAGCATTACGTGGATTGACAAAAACTTTCTCACCTGACGCTGATGCTCGTTCGTTCAGATCAACAAAATCCTTCTTTCTCATGAAGGCTTCGCCACGAACCTCCAAACGTACAGGCCAATCCTTACCCTGAAGAGCCAGGGGGACAGATCTAATAGTTCGAACATTGTCAGTAATATTCTCCCCAACTCGGCCATCACCACGAGTTGCGGCTTGAACTAATATTCCGTTTTCATACAGCAAGCTAACTGCAAGTCCATCCAGCTTTGGCTCACAACAAAACTTCAAAGTACTAGTCGACTTTAAGCGCCCTTCAATACGATGAACAAAATCATCAAGGTCTTCATTATTAAAGACATTATCCAAACTGAGCATAGGAACTTCATGTGTCACTTGCCGGAACTCAGGCAAAGGTGCACTTCCAACACGTTGACTTGGAGAAGAAGGAGTTCGTAACGAAGGTTGCTGTTTCTCGATATCAAGCAGTTCACGCATCAGACGATCGTATTCGGCGTCCGGTACAGTGGGCTTGTCCAGCACATAGTACTGGTAGCCATAGTCGGTGAGCAGTTCACACAGTTGACGGTGGCGGGAGAGGGTATCGCTCATGGAAGAGTCTCGAAGTGTGATGGAACATTCAGTCTGGGGCACAAATAAAAATGCGGCACCGGGGTACCGCACTTTTCATGGTCAACGCCAGGAGCGCATCAGTCGCGGCTGGCCTCGTAGGCCGCCAGCTCGTGGCGATAGCGGGCGATGTCGTCGTCACTCAGCGGGCTGCGCGAGGCGTCGGTCAGCATGGCATCGAGATCGCTCGCCAGCTGATCCGCGGCCTGCAACATGTGCTCGAACGCGAAGGCCGCGTTGCTGCGCAAGGGCAGCTGCATGAAGAGGGACACACCCGGGGTGCTGAACTGCTCCATCCGGTACGGGTTGAAGGTGCCCGGCTTGACCATGTTGATCATGGAGAAGAGCACTTCGCCCTTGCCGCCGAGATCCTCGTGGCGGTGGAAGATGTCCATCTCGCCAAACTTGAAGCCAAGCGCCAGCAGGGAGGAGAGCAGGGTCGCCCCTTGCAGATCGTGGCCGGGACGCGCCATCAGGTTGATGACATAGACATCCTGCCAGATCTTCTCGACCGGGGCGGGAGCAGGCTCAGGCTCGACCGCGCGGATCGGCTCTTCGTAGACCGGCTCGTCATCGTAGGCGGGCTCTTCATAAGCCGGCTGGGCGTAGCGGGGAGCCTGCTGGGCAACCGGTGCCGGCTCGCGTGCACCGAAGGTCGGCGCCTGGGCATAGGCCGGCTCCACCAGCGGCTCTTCGTCCAGCGGCTGCATCATGGGCTCGCGCTGCGGACGGGAACGGTGTACCGGGGTACGGCGGATCACCTGGGCAGGTTTGCGCACCGGCGCGGCAGGGGCCTCTTCAACAGGGGCGGCAACCGGCTCGTCATAGTCCTCTTCTTCCTCATACACAGGCTGAGGGGGGACAGGGCGAGCGGCAGGCTTGCGCACCACGGGAGGCGGCAGATCGGCGTCGTCATCTTCATCATCGAAGGCGGGAACGGGGGCGACACGGCGGGGTTCGGGCTGACGGGCCTCGTCGCTGCGCAGTTTGGGCTCGGCACGACGGCCACCGCTCACCACACGCACCTGACCGATGCCATCGCTGTCGAAGGCGTCGTTGTCACGCTCACGGGACTTGGACTCCATCCGACCCAGGGGTTTCTCCTTGATCGGTGCCTGACGATTCTTTCTGTTGCTCCACAACCCGTGAATGAGCAATGCCGCGATGGCAATACCGCCCAGGGCAACCAAGATGTAACGCAATTCCTGCATTAGCTGCTTCTCTTTCTAGTTTTGCTCAGCCAAAGCGACGGCTTCACCGATATCGACCGACACTATGCGCGAAACCCCGGGCTCTTGCATCGTGACGCCAACCAGCTGCTCGGCCATCTCCATGGAGACCTTATTATGACTGATGTAAACGAACTGTACTGTGCTCGACATCTCTTTGACAAGAGAACAGAAGCGACCGACGTTCACTTCATCGAGCGGTGCATCCACCTCATCCAGCAGACAAAATGGTGCTGGATTGAGTCTGAAGATGGCGAAAACCAGCGCAAGGGCGGTTAACGCCTTCTCCCCCCCGGAAAGCAGGGCAATGGTAGCATTCTTCTTGCCCGGAGGTCTTGCCATGATGCTCACTCCGGCCTCCAAAAGATCATCCGAGGTCAGCTCAAGCCAGGCACTGCCCCCCCCGAACACTTTTGGGAACAGGGATTTTAAATCTTCATTGACCTTATCGAAAGTGTCGCGGAAGCGTATTTGTGTTTCTTTATCAATTCTTTTAATGGCTTGGCTCAAGGTGTCGAGGGCCTGCTCCAGATCCTGGCACTGATTTTCCAGGTAGCTTGAACGGGTTTTCGCCTCCTCATACTCCTCCAGTGCCGCCAGGTTGATGGCGCCAAGCGCCTCCACCTGCGCCTCCAGCGTCTGGATCTCCTGGCGCAGCTTGCCGCGATCAGCGGCAATCAGCACCGCCTGATCGAGGTCCACCAGGCGCACGCCCAGCTCTTCGAACTGCTCGTGCAGTCCCTGCCTGCGCGTCAGGTTGCGCTCGCGCTCGAGCCGCAGGGTCGCCAGCTTCTCCTGAATTTTCACCAGTTGCTTGTGATCGGTGCTTCTGGCCTGCTCCAGCTCGGTCAGCTGACGATCCAGCTCTGCGAGCCGTTGGTGACAGGCCAGTTGCTGCGCCTCAAGATTGCGCTGCTCGACCAGCAGGGGCGACAGATCCTGACTCGGAGCGGCCCCTGGCTCCTTGAGTTCCGCCAGCTCCAGGCCGAGACGGGCCAGCTCCTGCTCGCGCAGCGTGATGAGCTGGCGCTGGTTCTGCTGCTCCAGTTGCAACCGCTGGCAGGCCGCCTGCTGCTGCTCCCGGCGAAGGCGCGCCTCTTCCAGCGCCCGCTCCGCCCCGCTTACCTGCTCCTGGGCAAGCAGCAGCGCCTCGGCGAGTACCTCCCCCTGCTCCTGCTGCTCGCCAAGGGCCGCTTCATCCTGCTCAAGCCGCTCCCCGGCCGACGCCAGCCGCTGCGCCTCCTCAGCCTGCTCTTTATCGAGCCGGGCCAGCTCTTCCCCCAGCTGGCCCAGGCGCTGCAAGCGCTCCTGGCGCTGCCCCTCGCGCAGACTCCAGGCTTCGCGCAGTTGTTGCCACCGCTGCTCCTGCTCGCGCAGGGTGCGCTGAGCCAGCTCATGCGCTCCATGCTGCTGGGCCCGCGCTGCATCGGCGGCGACAAGCTGCTCGTCGAGTCTGTGCAGCGCCTCCCGGCCCGCGGCCAGCTCGGTGTGCAGCCGCTCACGCTCCCCGAGCAGCGCCAGCGTACCGAGGGCCATGCCCTCCCCCAGATCCGCCCAGTTGGGGCCGAACCAGTCGCCGGCGGGAGTGAGCAGCGACTCACCGGCAGAGAGGCTGTGCAGGCGGGACAGCGCCTCCTCCCTGCTCTCTGCCAGCCAGATGGCATTGAGGAAAGCCGGAATGTGCTCGCCCCCCAGTTGCGCCGCCAGGGTACCGGCCCTGGCTGGCTGAGCCGGGCCAATCCAGAGTCCGGGTTGCGCCAGGTTGCACTCGTCCGCCGGGATTGCGGTGAGCCAGCGGCCGAGCACCTTGTCCAGCCCCCGGGCCCACTCGGGGGGCACCTGCAGCCGATCCGCCAGGGTGGCGCCCGCCATCTGCTCCCCCAGGATCTGATCCAGGGTGGCGAGGCGCGCCTCCAGCTCGCGCAGCAGGCCCTGCTGGCGACCCTGCTCTGCCTTGAGTGCTTCATGGCGCGACACACCGGCCTGCCACGCCGCATCGGCTTCCTCATGGCGGGCGCGGGAGAGCGAGAGTTCCGCCGCCAGGGCATCGAGGGCCGGTTGCAGGTTCTCCCCCTCCCCGCCAAGGGGCCCGGCCTGTTCGTCTTCCAGCTTGAGGCGGGCAAGCCGGGTCTTGGCCTGCAGCTCCTGCAGGCCATTCACCTCGGCGCGGGTCTGGTTGAGCCGCCCCTGCAACTGGCCCAGCTGCTTCTGCCACTGCTGCTGACGCTGGCGCGCCTGCTCGAGCCGATCGCCCGCTGCCGCCCGCACGCTCTGCTGGTCGGTAAGCAACTGCTCACACTGCTCGAGGCGCGCCGACGCCACCTCCCCCTGCAACGTGCTGTCGCTCAGCTGTTCCAGCTGGCCGGCCAGCTGGGCCTTGAGGCCGTCGATACGCTCGCCGAGGGACTGCCGCCTCGCCTGCCAGTCGCGGCCAAGCTCGCTCTGGTGCAGTTGCTGCTGCTCGAGGCGGGCGATGGCTTGCCCGCCGAGGAAAATCTGCTGCTGGCGGCTCGCCTGCTCGGCCTGCGCCTCCTGGCGGGCCACCGACAGGGTGACGTGACGCCCCTCGTCGGCGGTGCGCTTGGCATCGAGTGCCGCCAGCGCCTGCTCGGTCTGGGCCAGTTCGGTCTTGGCTTCGCCAAGACGTGTCTCCAGCGCCCACAGTTCCGAGCCGATCAGCTCCGCACGAGCGGCACGTGATCGACTCTTGAGCTGCTTGTAGCGCTCGGCGGTCTCGGCCTGGGCCTTGAGATGTTCGAGGCGCGAGCCCAGTTCGCTACGGATATCGCCGAGACGTTCCAGGTTCTCCTGGGTATGGCGGATGCGCTGCTCGGTCTCGCGGCGCCGCTCCTTGTAGCGGGAGACCCCGGCGGCCTCTTCCATGAACAGCTTGAGATCGGCGGGGCGGGACTCCACCAGCCGGCTGACGGTGCCCTGTTCGATGATGGCGTAACTGCGAGGCCCAAGGCCGGTGCCGAGGAAAAGATCGGTCACATCCTTGCGGCGGCACTTCTGGCCGTTGATCTGGTAGTGATTGGAGCCGTCGCGCAGCACTTCGCGGCGCACCGAGATCTCGGTAAAGCGGCCGAACTCGCCGGGTACCCGGTTGTGGGGATTGTCGAACACCAGCTCCACCGAGGCGCGGCCATGGGCGCTGCGGTTGATGGAGCCGTTGAAGATGACGTCGGTCATGTTCTCGCCGCGCAGATGGCGGGCGGAGCTCTCCCCCAGCACCCAGCGCACGGCGTCGATGACGTTGGATTTGCCGCAGCCGTTGGGGCCCACCACGGCAGTCATGTCGGCGTTGAGTTCGATGCGGGTCGGCTCGACAAACGACTTGAAACCGGCGAGTTTGATCAATTTCAGACGCATGGCGGCCTATGTGGGTAACGAAATAAAGAGGAGGCGGGCAGGCGACTTTACCAAATCAAAGGCTTGTTTGTAATATGCTGGCACTTTCCCCATTCACTGATGGAGCTCACATGAGCCAATCACCCCACATGGTCAAAGATTCGGTCAGCGGTGCAGACTACTTCCTGCGCGGCTTCTCACTCATCCGCCAGCCCGGCATCCGCACCTTCGTGCTGATCCCCCTGCTGGTCAACTTTGTGCTCTTTGCCGGTGCCTTCTACGCCCTGTTGCTACAACTGGACGGCCTGTTCGCCTGGCTGCACCAGCAGATCCCGAGCTGGCTCTCCTGGCTTGATTACCTGCTCTGGCCCATCGCCCTCATCACCATACTGGTGGTCTTCTCCTTCATCTTCAGTTCGGTGGCCAACTGGATAGCGGCCCCTTTCAACGGCCTGCTGGCAGAGAAGGTGGAACAGATCCTCACCGGTGAAGCCATGAATGACACCGGCATGCTGGATGTGGTGAAAGATGTGCCCCGTACTTTCGGCCGCGAATGGACCAAGCTGAAATACTATCTGCCCAAGGCCATCGGCTGCCTGATCCTCTTCCTGATCCCGGTAGTGGGCCAGACCCTGGCACCCGTGCTCTGGTTCCTGCTCAGCGCCTGGATGATGGCGATCCAGTATGTCGATTATCCGTTCGACAACCACAAGATCGGCTTCATCACCATGCGCGACGCCCTCAAGCAACGTCGTGGAAAGTGCCTGAGCTTCGGCGCCCTGGTGACCCTCTTCTCCGCCATCCCGGTGGTGAATCTCTTCGTGATGCCGGTGGCCATCTGTGGCGCCACCGCCATGTGGGTAGACCAATACCGCAGCGAGCAACTTGGACGCTGAACCGCGTCATCATGATCAAAAGAGGGGGCGAAAGCCCCCTTTTCATTACTTAATCTAATGCATAACTAAGATAGCTTGTCGCCCCAGCGCAGGGTTGTTAGGATGCGGGCCTTTCTCGCACCCTGGGATATCTCATGTTACATGCACTCTTCTTGCTCGGCCTGGTGGCCGAAGGGATGACTGGCGCGCTGGCAGCGGGTCGGCGACGGATGGATCTGTTTGGCGTCGTGATCATCGCCTCGGCGACGGCCATCGGTGGCGGTACCATTCGGGATGTGCTGCTGGGCCACTATCCCCTGCTCTGGGTCGAGCACCCCGAATACGTGCTGCTGGTGGCGGGCGCCGCCATGGCCGGGGTCATCTCGGCCCCGCTGATGCGCTACCTTGGCAAGCTGTTCCTGGCGCTTGATGCCCTGGGGCTCGTGGTCTTCTCCATCTTCGGGGCTGCCCGGGCGCTCGAGATGGGCCACGGGGCCGGCATCGCCTGCATCATGGCCGTGGTGACCGGCGTGTTCGGGGGGGTACTGCGGGACTTGCTGTGCCAGCGTATCCCGCTGGTGTTCAAGCGCGAGCTCTATGCTGCCGTCTCGCTGATCACCGCCGCGCTCTACTGCTTTGCGCTGCACCATGGGCTGCCCAACGACTGGGCCGCTTTCGGTGCCATAGGCACCGGCTTCGTGCTGCGGCTCCTGGCGGTACGCTTCAAGTGGGGACTGCCCACCTTCAACTATCAGTACGCCACCCATTGATCGCGCCAGTTCCTGGCCATATTGCACGGATAACGAGCAACAAAAAAGCGCCATACGGCGCTTTTTTGTTGGGCATCGGCAAGAGAGGAAAGGGTCAGTTGATCCCTTCCGAGCTGAAGAAGGTCGCCTTGTCGGCGATGAAACGCACCTTGATATTCTTGCCTTCCCCTCCCCAGACACAGCTCGTGGTGCCGAGAGCATCGTCGCAACGCTCGGCCTTGCCGAGGATGGCACTCGCTTCGGCATAGCTCATCCCGACTTTCAGCTTGTCGTAGCTCTCGCGGTTGAGCTTGCCGCAACCAGTCAACAACAGGGCGATGAGCCCCCCGATCACAATCTGCTTCATCTTTCTCTCCTCTGGCTGGAGTCCAGAGCCTAGCAGCTTGGTCCCCCTCAATGCCAGCGGCAAAAAGATACAATCGGCACTCAACTCTTGAGACGATCCCGACTCACCAGCTGCGAACGGGACCCGTGTCCAAGTGCACGAAGTTGTCGGAAGGGTAATAACCCACACCGCCCACCTTGAGGTTCAGGGCGGCCTTGCGCAGGTGCGCCAGCTGCACGCCGGGGATGCGCACGTCAACCGCCTGCCCCAGGGTGTGGTAGCTGTGCTTGGCGACGCCGCGACTCTTGCGCCGCTTCTGCTGATTGGTGGCCGGGGAGCGATAACCCGAGATGAGCTGGATTTCGCCGTGGCGTCCCAGCTTGTGTTGCAGCAGAAAGAGCTGATCGAACAGCTTTCTGTCGATGTTGAACACTTCGTTGCGACGGTAGTCACGGAAAATATGGTTGAGCTCCGCCAGCCCGTCGCTCAGATAGTGGCCATCTTCCCAATAACTGGCGCGTACCCGCTCGCCGGTATTGAGGTTGAAGAAACTCAGTTCCCGTCCCGAAGTGCTGCGGCTCGCCAGCGCAGGGAACGACAGCAGGCTGGTCCCCATCAAGCAACCCGCCCCCAGCAGCAGACGGCGTCGGCTTATCTCTTGTCCCAGCATCCGTTGTCCGTCCATCTCATGGTGAAGTCACACAGGTGAATGAATTTGATACAAGGGCCGAAACTACCTGCCAGAAAAAGCGCTGTCAAACCCCATTCACCCATGAAAAAGCCCGGCACGGGCCGGGCTTTTCACTCTGTGGCGAGGATCACAGCAAGCGGCTTTGATAGCTGACTCTGTCGAATCCGTAGATATCGTTGCGCAGTTGCTGACGTCCCTCTTCATCAATCCAGCTGCTCCAGTAGACGGTAAACACCGGGATAGGGTTGCTCAGGGGCAGCCACTTGGTCTGGGTCTCTTTCAGGATGCTGGCCACCTTGTCCGGCTGATAGCGGGAGTCCGCCAGCAGCAACTCCGCCAGATCGTCGGCGTGTTCCACCCGGATGCAACCCGAGCTGAAGGCACGGGCCCCCTGCTCGAACAGCGCCTTGCGCGGGGTGGAGTGGAGATAGATGGCATCGTTGTTGGGCAGATAGAACTTGTAGCGACCCAGGGCATTGTGATCCCCCGGCTTTTGCCGCAACCGGTAAGGGAAACCCGAGGCCAGCGCATGGTGCCAGCCATCTTCGCTGAACTGCACCGGATTGCCCTCGCCGTCGATCACCTCGAACTGTTCGCGATCCAGGTAGGCAGGATCGCGCCCGAGCTTGGGCAGAATGTCCTTGCTCAGGATGGAGCGCGGCACGTGCCAGGCCGGGTTCAGCACGATGGAGCGGATCTCGCTGGCGAGGATGGGGGTGGCCCGCTGCTCCTTGCCGACGATGACCCGACTGGTGAAGACCTCGCTGCCCGACTCCACCACGCTCAGGCGGTAGTCCGGAATGTTGACCAGCACATAGCGACCGGCAAGGTGATCCACCAGATCACGGCGCCACAGGTTGCGTACCAGCAGGCTGGCGCGCACCTCGGGGCCGGTATTGAGCCAGCTGCGGGTCTGACGGCCGATGATGCCGTCGGCGGTCAGGCCGTGGCGGCGCTGGAACTGCTTGATGGCCTGTTCGGTCTCGGGATCGTAGAGGCTGTCCTGGTGAGTCGGGGCACTGTCCCCCAGTTCGTTCAGGATGGAGCGGATCTGGCCGAGCTCGGTCGAGCTCTCCCCCGCCCTCAGGGTCGGCATGGAGAGGGTGGGCCAGTGCTTGGCCATGGGCATGGCCAGCAGCTTGCGCACTTCTTCGCGCACGGCGTCGTATTCCGCCACCTGTGGCCTGAGTTGCCTGACCTGCTCCAGCAGATTGTCTCCCTGGGGAGCATGGACCAGGGGGCGGTTCAGATCCAGCTTGAGGGTCTGCATCTGTTCGCGCGCGACCAGATCCATCCCTCGCCAGGCCTGCTGGAACCGGGCCAGCTTGCCAAAGGCCTCATCGTAGAGGGCACCGCGCCGATCCGCCGGGGTCTTTTGCAACTGCTGCCAGAGGCGGTAGAAATCCGGATGCAGCTGGGCCAACACCGCTTCCTGCAACTGCTGTTCAAGCTCATGACGAGCCTGCTCGGCCACCTCGTTCTGATACCAGTCATGCTGGATGCTGGGACTGGCCACTACCGCCTGTTCCGTGCTGGCATGAACCATGCTGGCCGGCCAGCAGCCCAGCCAGATGAGATTCGCCAATGCCAACCAATACTTCTTACCCATGCTTCTTACCACGCTTGCCTCAAATCGGTTCATTGCGGCCTGTCAGGCGCGACGGTCAGGTCCCCATGATGCGTGAATGCTGGCGACTTTGCTAGCGGACGGAGGTGTAACGACGCCAGATGAGTTCCTGCTCCCCGCTGTCACCGACGGCCACTATCGCCTCGTTGAACCGCGCTACGAATTCCCCGGACAGGGTCTTCTTGCTCAACATGAAAAAGGTGGGCGTCTCATGGATCGCCATGGTGTGGGGGACGACCGCGTCCGACAGCCCCTCTCTCTTCAGACCCCAGGGCGTGGCCAGACTATCCCCGAGAAAACCGTCTATCCGCCCAAGCAGCAGCTTGCGATAGTTTTGCACATCGTTGACCTCGCTCACCTGGTTGCGGTATCGCTGCAGAACCTTGGTGATTTCCGGGCCGTAATAGTAGTCCCTGGTCACACCGAGGCGATGTCCGTGGGCCAGCCAGCTCGCCAGATCCGACTCCTCACCGGCACTGGATTTGCGTACCCAGAGCGATGTCCGGCCCGGGTTGTAGGGGATGGAGAACCAGGCATAACGCGCCCTCTCATCAGCAAAATACGCCTCCATCACGATGTCCAGCCGACCCAGCTCAAGATCGTGCAACCCCCGCTTCCAGGGACGCTCCACATAGACCAGACGACACCCCAGCCGATTCGACACGGCATTGAGGTAGTCGACCGCAAATCCACGCAGTTCCCGACGTGCTCCCTCTTGCTGGTAATAGTGGTATGGGGGCCAGTCATCGAAACCGACGCGAAGGGGGGAGGAGCAGAACGATTGCGCCCACAACGGTTGGAGGGGCAGACAGCAGAGCACAGAGAGAGAGAAGAGTCTCATGGGTCATCCTTGACGACGGGACAGGCCATCTTAATTCTGCCTGGGTGAAATGGCGACAGATCCTGCCACAACAAAGCACAATATCAGCCGTTTGCCTGATGCGCCCCAGGTGGCGGCAGACAGGTTGGCGCCGAAAAAGCCACAATCAAGAAGAGGAAGCAAACGACCCCAAAGCCCCTTGGTAAGCAGGGTGATTGAGGGTTAATATGTGAGCAAATATATTTTTGTGATCCACTATGCTTTTTTTGCAATTGGATTAGCATATGCGCGAAATCTGCCTATCAATCTGTCGGGCGTCGAGTGAGTAATATGACCTACAAAAAGTTCAGTTTTCTGGCTGCCATCCTGGCACTGAGCGGTTTCTACCTTTATACCCTCTATCTGGCCGCTCACCCCAACGTGAGCCTGGCTTACAAGCTCTATTACCTGGAAGGCAAGACCCGTTTCTGGGAGCACAACTCCAGCATGACCTACCAGCCCGGCAACGAACTCAACCTGACCAAGCCGAGCCGCTTCCTCTCAAGCGAAGGCTGGGCCAAGAAGCCCAGCGAGCAAGGCACCGAGCTGAGCGGTCAGGGCGGTCTCTATTTCGTGCTGCCCAAGCAGCAGGCCCAGCCGGAGCAGCTCACCATCCAGGCCAGGATCAACAGCCCCCAGGCTGGCGCCCTGCTCAAGGTGGCGCTGGGTCATGATTTCACCACCACGGTCAAGCTGGCCAAGGCGGGCATCAACGAGATCCGCCTCAGCCTGCCGGGCGACTCCCTGACCGCCGATCCCAAGCGTCCCAACTTCCTGGCGCTCTCCGCCCCGACACCGCTCAACGTCCAGTCCGTGCGACTGACCGTGGCTCAGTGAAGCGGAATGCCCCAAGTATCTGTTCCGTAAAATAATTCTTTCAATAAGGAAGTTCCCATGTCCCGTGCCGATTTTCGACTCTCTCTGGTCGTTCCCGTTTACAACGAGGAAGAGAGCATAGACGCCTTCATCAGCGCGATAGATACCGAACTGGCCCCGCTCAAAGACCAGCTTGAAATCGTGTTCGTCAACGATGGCAGCCGTGACCGCACCCGTGAGGTGGTCGAGCAGGCCATCACCCGGGATCCCCGTGTGACCCTGGTCAACCTGGCCCGCAACTTCGGCAAGGAAGCGGCCATGACCGCAGGCCTGCACCAGGCCAAGGGCGACGCCATCGTCCCCATGGACGTGGACCTGCAGGATCCCCCCTCTCTCATTCTGGAGTTCGTCAAGCTGTGGCAGACCGGCGACTATGACACCGTCTACGGCATCCGGGTGGATCGCAGCGCCGATACCCCGATGAAACGCCTGACCGCCGGTGGCTTCTACCGCTTCTTCAACGCCCTCTCCACCAGCACCAAGCTGCCGGAGAACGCCGGTGACTTCCGCCTCATCGATCGCAAGGTGGTCGAGGCCATCAAGCAGTTGCCGGAGCGCAACCGCTTCATGAAGGGGCTGTTCGCCTGGGCCGGTTTTCGCGCCGTCGGCGTTCCCTACGAGCGCCCGGCCCGCCATGCCGGCGAAACCAAGTTCAACTACTGGAAGCTGTGGAACTTCGCCCTTGACGGCCTGATGAGCTTCTCCAGCTGGCCGCTGCGGGTGTGGAGCTACATCGGGGTCGGTGTCTCCTTCATCGCCTTCCTCTATATCCTCAAGATCATCACCCAGGTGCTCTTCTTCGGTATCGACGTGCCCGGTTACGCCTCCCTGATGTCGGTCATGCTGTTCCTCGGCGGCATCCAGCTGCTGTCGCTGGGCATCATCGGCGAGTACATCGGCCGCATGTTCGTCGAGGTGAAACAGCGCCCCGTCTACCTCATCGAAGGGGTCTACGGCCAGTACGCCAAGCAGGATGAAGAGCAGAAGCAGGAAGTGCCCACCACCAGCAAGAAGGGCGCTGGCAAGAAGGCCGCCGCGAAAGCCGCTGATGATCAGCAGGAGCAGGCGTCTCAATGATCTCCCGCGAGGAATTCTGGCGGCTGGTTCGCTTCGGTTTTGTCGGCGGGGGGGCCACCCTCGTCGATCTGGGTACCTCCATCGCCCTGTTTCATACCTGGCCGGCCATCTCCGAGCACCTGGTCACGACCCTGGCCTTTGCCGTGGCGTTCTGGTTCTCGTTCTTCGGCCATCGCTACATCACCTTCCAGAAACAAGGTGCCGCCAGCAAGTTCCTGCTGGTTGCCCTCTTCTCTCTGGCGGTGCGTAATCTCATCCTGAGCGGTTTGCTGTTTGCCGGTCTCTCCGGCCTGTTGCCGGTGGTGATCGCTACCCTGACCGTCACCGTGCTCACCTACGTTCTCTCCCGTATCTGGGTTTTTGCCTGATGAATGATATGACCAATACCGCCCCGTCAACCGGGGCTGCACTCCCCTATCGCCCGTCACTGCGCATCAGCGGCCGCGACTGGCTGATGATCGTCGCCGCCTTCGTACTGAGCCGGGTGGCGCTCTATGGCATGGGCTATTTCGGCGTCCAGCTCTATGGCGCCACCGACATCGGGCCGCTGCAAGCCTACTGCCAGTTCGACTGCGTCTGGTTCCAGCGCATCATCGAGAATGGCTACGACCTCTATCCACGCTGGCTGAGCAAGGGCAATGCGGCGAACTGGGCCTTCATGCCCCTCTATCCCATGCTGGCCGGCGGTCTCTCCAGCCTGTTTGACATGGAGAGCCTCATCGGTCTGATGCTGGTGGCCAACATCGCCTTCTTCATCAGCCTGCCCCTGATGCTGCTGGTGCTGCGCCAGCTCAAGCTGGGGGACGACACCGCCCGCTTCGGGGTCTGGCTGCTGGCCTTCTCCCCCTTCTCCGCCTATTTCGTCTCCGGCTATACCGAGCCCATGTTCATGGCCTTGATGCTGGGAATGTTCCTGTTCGCCTACCGCGAACAGTGGCTTATGGTCGCCTTCCTCGGCATCTTCATCTCCGCCACCCGCAACCTGGGGGTGATGATGGTATTCCCGGTGTTGATCCTGGCCCTGCAGGCCTACGGCTGGCGCGAGTTCTTCCGCTTCACCGAGCGGGCCTTCAAGGTGGTGTTCACCCTCTGGCTCATTCCCCTCGGCCTCTTCTCCTACATGGTCTATCTCTATCACCTCACCGGGGATGCCCTGGCCTTCAAGCACATCCAGGTGGCCTGGGGCCGCTATATGGACAGCCCCCTGGACTGGTGGCTGAGCGGCTTCGAGCTGGGGGGGCGCAAGGCCTATCTCTCCATCATGGTGATCTTCGGCTGGTGCCTGAATGGCTACCTGTTCAGCCAGAAACGCTGGGCCGAAGCGACCCTGATGTTCATCTGCTGCACCATCCCCCTGATGACCGGCCTCAACGCCATGCCCCGCTACATGTTCGGCCTCTATCCGACCCTGCTGGCCATCGTGCTGCTGGCCCATCGCTGGCCTGCCATCCGCCCTGCGGTGCTCTGCATCAGCGGCATGGTTGCCTCCTTCATTGCGGTGGCCTTCGTCAACTTCAAGTTCTTCACCGTGTGACGCCACCCCGAATGCCTACAAGCCGGTCAACTGACCGGCTTTTTTCATGGCCGCGACACCCAGTTCACACTTTTCCATTCTTGAAAACGTAACCATTTGAACTGACGTCACAAATCGGTATTTTACCGGTCCAAGCCTGCCCCAGCGCGCCCTAGAATGAGTGCCTCAACGGACCCTGCTCCTCACACTCTGCTCAAGGAATGGCTTATGCGTCTCTCTTCGCGCCCCGCTCTTCGCCCATCACCCCTGTGGCTGGCCGTGCTCGCCACACCGCTGTTCATCGGTCAGGCGATGGCGGCCCCCGAGGTCTATCTCCATGTGGATGGCAAACCGGTGGCCGAGGCGCTGACGCTGGACAAGGGCACCGTCACCCTGACCCACAGACTGGACAAGGGGAGCCACCAGATCCGCATCAGCGATGCGGGCAACAGCTGCGGCACCAGCTTCGGGCCAACCGAGGCCAGGCCCCTTCCCTTCGGCACCGCCCAGCCCATGGACAAGTGCAGCAAGGGGACAGACTTCAATCTGAGGGTGATGCTGGCGGGGGACTACGAGTTCACCTTCAACCCCGATACCCCCAGCCTCAAGGTGTTGCGGGCAACCAAAAAGAGCGAGTTCAAACGCCAGCCTCCGGAAGAGCCCTGCATCAGCTGGGATGGCGGCCCGGTCACGACATCACTCAAGGGAGTCTGGCCCGACGGCACCCGGTTGCGGGATGCCTACTCGGGACAGGAAGCCGTGGTCAAAGGCGGCAAAATCATCCTGACACCGAGCAAGGAGAGCGGCGGCCTGCTGCTGCTCGAACCGGTCAAGGCCGCCAAGCCTGCTCCCTTCAGCTGGGATCAGGCGAGCGTCTATTTTCTGCTGACCGACCGCTTCCACAACGGCGATCCCGCCAATGATCACAGCTTCGGTCGTCAGAAGGATGGTCAGGACGAAGTGGCCACCTGGCATGGCGGTGACTTCAAGGGGCTGACCGAGAAGCTCGACTACATCAAGCAACTCGGCATCAACGCCATCTGGATCACCCCCATGGTGGAACAGGTCCACGGCTTCATCGGCGGTGGCGAACAGGGGAACTTCCCCTTCTACGCCTACCACGGCTACTGGGCGCTCGACTTCACCAAAATCGACCCCAACTACGGCGACGAAGAGAGCCTGAAAACTCTGGTGGACGAGGCCCACAAGCGCGGCATGCGGATCATCCTCGACGTGGTGATGAACCACGCAGGCTACGCCACCCTCGCCGACTTGCAGGATCTGGGGCTCACCGATCTCACCCAGAACACCGGCAAGCTGCCGAGTCGCTGGAACGAATGGCGCCCGAGCGGCGGCCTCAACTGGCATGGCTACAACCAGTTCATCGACTACCAGTCATCCCACTGGGACAAGTGGTGGGGCCCTGACTGGGTGCGCGCAGGTCTGCCCGGCTACCCACAACCCGGCACCGACGACGTCACCGGCTCGGTGGCCGGATTGCCGGACTTCCTGACCGAATCCACCAGATCGGTGGGGCTGCCACCGCTGCTCGCTGCCAAAAAAGACACCAGGGCCAAGGCCCTGCCCAACGCCACCGTGACCGATTACCTCATTGCCTGGCACACCGACTGGGTGCGCCGCTTCGGCATCGACGGCTTCCGTGCCGACACCGTCAAGCACCTGGAGCCCGCGGTCTGGGCCAGGCTCAAGCAGGCGGGCACCGACGCGCTCAAGGAGTGGAAGGCCGCCAACCCGGGCAAGGCCCTCGATGACCTTCCCTTCTACATGGTGGGCGAGGTGTGGGATCACGGGGTCGCCAAGGACTTCTGGTACCAGCACGGCTTCGATTCCCTGATCAACTTCGACTACCAGCGTGAATTCGCCCTGCCCCAGGCCCAGTGCATGGCGGGGGCAGAGCCCACCTATGCGAGCTACGCCAGCCGCATCAACCAGGATCCCGAGTTCAACGTGCTGAGCTACATCAGCTCCCACGACACCAAGCTCTTCTTCGGCGACTATCAGGACGTGGCGCTGCAACGGCGGGTGGCCAACAGCTTCATGCTGCTGCCGGGGGGCATCCAGATCTACTATGGCGATGAGTCCGGCCGGGGACTGGCCAAGGATGGCGGCGTGTTCGATCAGAGCGTGCGCTCGGACATGAACTGGCAGGAGCTGGCGAGTGGCGAGAAGGCGGAGCTGGTCAAGCACTGGCAACGGCTCGGCCAGTTCCGTGCCGCCCACCCTGCCATCGCGGCGGGCAGCCACAAGAAGATTTCCGATGTCCCCTATGGCTTCGTGCGGGAGAAAGGAGAAGACAAAGTGGTCGTGGTCTTCGCGGGTCGGCAGAAATAGCGACCTGGCCTGAATAAAAAGGGGAGCCGATGGCTCCCCTTTTTTGTCTTGCAGACGCCCGCATCAATCAGACTGGCGGGCCGCCTTTGGCCACTGCAACCTCGCCCTGAGCAGGGTTTCCTGCCACAGGGGCCAGGCCAGCAAGGCCTGCTGATAGGCGCCAGCCTGACCGGGCAGCGAAATGCCATAGCTTGCCAGTCGATAGGCCATCACCGCATAGAAGGCATCCAGAATGCTCGCCTCGTCGAAATAGAAGGGCCCCCGCGCCTGGGACCAGAGAGTCTGCAACCGGGCCAGCTCGTCGATGACCTCCACCGGCGGTTCACTCTGGGTGGGCGCCCCCAGGAAGAAGGGCAGCAGGGTGCGGATCTGACGAAAACCGGCGTGCAGCTCGGCGCACAGGCTGCGGGCCAGGGCCCGTTCGGCCTTGTCCACCGGATAAAGGTGGCGCTCCGGGCAACACTCGTGGAGATATTCGGCGATGGCCAGAGAGTCGTGAATACGCAGCTCACCGTCGTCGAGCCAGGGCACCAGGCCGGCGGGGGCCGTGCGCTTGAGCCGTTGCAGCTCCTTGGCATCTTCCAGATCGAAGACCTGCTCCTGCCACTTGAGCCCGCTCATGGCCAGCACCAGCGCCGTTCTCATTGCCCAGGTGGAGCCCGTGCCCACCGTCAAAACCAGGGATCCCATCGATTGCCTCCTGCATGGGTTGTTTACTGGCCATCCCGCCGGCCCCGTGGCACGACATCCGATGACCACCTCACATTTGCGTACTGGCGGGTTTGACCCACTTGGGTAGCAGTGCTAGTTTGATTTTTCAAAACAATCAGTTAGCAACAATGTGAGCTATGGACAGCCAATTTACCATCGTCATCGCAGATGACCACCCCCTGTTTCGGGGCGCCCTCTATCAAGCGGTGCACATGGCCATCGACGACGCCAGATTGCTGGAGGCTGACTCCATCGACAGCCTGAGCCACCTGCTCGATGAACATCCCGACGTCGACCTGCTGCTGCTGGATCTCAAGATGCCGGGGGCCAACGGCTTCGAAGGGCTGGCCTATCTGCGCGGACATCACCCGGATCTCCCCATCGTCGTGGTCTCGGCCTCCGAGGATCCCGCCATCATCCAGCAGGTGCTGCGCCTGGGCGCGCTCGGCTTCATTCCCAAGTCCGCCCCCATGAAAGAGCTGGTCAGCGCCCTCAATACGGTGATCGGGGGGGACAACTGGGTGCCCGAGGGGATCTCCCTCCATCCCGAGCCCGGCGAAGGGCCCGATTTCGCCACCAAGCTGGCCAGCCTCACCCCCCAGCAATACAAGGTGCTCATCATGTTGCGGGATGGCAGCCTCAACAAACAGATCGCCTGGGAGCTCAACGTTTCCGAGGCGACCATCAAGGCCCATATCACCGCGATTTTCCGCAAACTCGGGGTCAAGAACCGCACCCAGGCGGTCATCGCCCTCCAGCAGATGGATATCAAGGACAGTTGAGCCCCTTGCCACCATCAGAGCCCATATCACTCCGCCTTCCGCAAACTTGGGGTCAAAAACCCCACCCAGGCGGTCATCGCCCTCCAGCAGATGGATATCAAGGACAGTTGAGCCCCTTGCCACCATCAGAGCCCATGTCACTCCGCCTTCCGCAAACTCGGGGTCAAGCACCGCACCCAGGCAGTCATCGCCCTGCAGCAAATGGGCATCAAGGACGACTGAGCTCGTCCCCGGCTGGCTTGTATCGAGCCAGCCACAACCGCCCCCAGCAGACTCTCTGGCCCCCCGCGGCAGCCGGAAACGGCCTCCCTGCACCATTTGCGGCTCGACAATTAGCACGGTCGTACTTTATGCTGCCAGCCCAGAGAGAGGAGAGCCGGATGAGCAAGGGACGTCTGACCCGCGACACCATTTTGCAGACTGCATTCGAGCAGGCGAGCCAGCAGGGGCTTGAGAGCCTCACCATAGGTTCCCTCGCAACGGCCTGCGAGATGTCAAAAAGCGGTCTGTTCGCCCACTTCCAGTCCCGTGACAACCTGCAGATCGCCGTACTCACCCATTCCGCCGAGGTATTTCGGGAGCGGGTGATCCAACCGGTGCGCCAACAGGGGTACGCCACCCAGCAGGAGAAACTGCTCGCCCTGTTGCAGGCCTGGCTGGCCTGGAACCAGAGTTTTGCCGGCCGCTGCATGTTCCTCGATGCCTGGACCTCCGCCCAGGAGGGTGAGGTCCAGCAGGCGGCACGCGAGCTGGTCCGTTTCTGGCTCGACTACCTGGCACGCCAGGTAGTGCAGGGGCAGGCCAGAGGGGAGTGGCGCAGCGATCTCGACCCCTGGCGCGCCGTCTATCGCCTTTATGGCCTCTATCTCGGGGATCAGGTGTTCCATGCCCTGGGGCTCAGCGAGGATCCGGCCCGCCACTTCTGGCCGGAGGTCACCGCTCTGCTGGCCAGCTGGCGCTGACCCGACGGGCTCTTCTTTTTAAAAAGTCGCAAAAAAGCACGACCGTTCGCACATAAAAGACACAGGATGACCATGAGCAGCAAGATCTACTTCAACACACGCCGCTTCAGCCCGAGCAAGTTGCTGCTGGGCCTCGGCACCCGCCTGCATCACGTGCTCGCGCCCACCCACGCCAAGCGCACCGCCAGCAAGCTGCTGCTCACCCCGCAGCGGGCGACCCGGGACGTCGCAGCCCCGGCTGGCCTGGTCGAGCAGGCCATCCACACCAGTGAAGGGACCCTGATGAGCTACCGGCTCGGGCAGGGGCCGGTCTGGCTGCTGATGCACGGCTGGTCAGGCAGTGCCAGCCAGTTCTATCCGCTGATGAGCCACATCGCCGCCCAGGGCTATACGGCCCTCGCCTACGATCACCCCGCCCACGGCCGGAGCGAAGGGAACAGGGGTCACCTGCCCCGCTTCGTGCGCGCTTTCGACGAGATCCTCGAGCGGGTCGGCCCCGTCCAGGGCGTCATCACCCACAGCATGGGGGGCGCCGTCACCCTCAGCAGCCGTCACCCGGCAATCGATACGCTGCCGCTGCTGCTCATCTCCCCGGTGCTCGACTACGTGCCCCAGCTCTACGGCATGGTGGCGCGCTCCGGCTACTCCATCCGGCTGTTCGATGCGGTGGTCAAGGAGATAGAACACGAATACCAGCACCCGCTCAGCACGGTTGACCCCCTTGGCCGGCTCGCCCGGCGCAGCGGCGCCGCCCTCATCGTTCACGATGAGGAAGACCGCTTCGCTCCCCATGGCGACTCCCTGCGCGCGGCCCAGGATGGCAGAACCCGACTGGTGAGCACCCGGGGGCTCGGCCATGGCCGTATTCTGGCAAGCCCTCCAGCCTTCGCCGCCTTCGATCAACTGAGCCAGACGCCCTTGGCAAACTGAAAATGAAACGGGCCGCAAAAATTGAGCGTGCGGCCCATTTTTATCCGGTATACAACGTCTTATAGTTGAATTGCGCGGTGGCAACCCGCCCTGGCGATCACGATAAGGCGCACCCTCATGGCCAGACCCAATACTGCTCTTCTGCTGACTGGTGGTGGTGCCCGCGCCGCCTATCAGGTCGGCGCACTCAAGGCGGTGGCCGAACTCTACCCCCGCAACATCGGCATCCCCTTCCCCATTTTGTGCGGCACCTCGGCGGGGGCTCTCAACATCACGGCGCTGGCGTGCTACGCCTCCTGTTTCCATCTGGGGGTGCGCAAGCTGGAGTGGGTCTGGCGACGATTCGAGACCCACCACATCTTCGACTTCCACCCCTGCCAACTGCTGTGGCGCACCCTCTATCAGGGCTCGGCCGGCCTCATCACCCCCCAGAGCAACCGAGCCTTTCACCTGTTTGACAACGCCCCCCTGCGCCGTCTGCTGGATCAGCTCATCGACTATCACCGCATCGATGACAACATTCTCTACGGCAGCCTGGAGGCCATCGCCATCACGGCCTCTGACTATGATGACGGCCTCTCCACCACCTTCTTCCAGGGGCGGGCCGAACATCAGCCCTGGGAGCGCGCCAGACGACGTGGCCTGCGTACCCTGCTCACCTCGGATCATCTGCTGGCCTCGTCGGCGCTGCCCTTTGTCTTTCCCGCCACCCCCATCGGCGATCGCGTCTACGGGGATGGCTCCATCCACCAGCTGAGCCCGCTCAGCCCCGCCATCCATCTGGGGGCGGAGCGGATCCTGCTGGTGACCCTGGACTCCCCTCACAGGGAGAACCCGACTCCCCGCCAGGGGCACCTGACCAGCTCCAACATCGCGAGCCATCTGCTCAACACCGTCTTCTCCGACACCCTCAATTCGGATCTGGAGCGGCTCGGGCGCATCAACCAGACCCTTTCCCTTATTCCGGCACGGGAGCGCAGTCGACTGAAACTGCGCCAGGTGGAGACCTGCGTGATCCGCCCCAGCCAGGATCTCGACCTCATCGCCCTCGAATACCTCCCACGGTTGCCGACCCAGCTGCGCCGTCTGCTGCGAGTGCTCGGGGTCAACGGCGAAGAGAGCAGCAGCCTGGCCAGCTTCCTGATGTTTGACCCCGGCTATTGCCAGCGGCTCATCAAGCTGGGATACCAGGACGCGCTGGATCACCGCCAGCGCATCGAGGCCTTCCTCGACCTGCCGGGCAGCGGGAGGCAGCAGCAGTTTCGCGAAGAGGCCTGAGGGGCCTTATCCCATGGCAAGGAGATCCTAGCGTCCCTCCAGCAGGCGCTGCTCGGCCTGTTCCATGGCCACGGCCGTGCCGAAAAGCACCAGGGTATCTCCCGCCGCCAGCACCAGCTCGCGCCTGGGATCCAGGCTGCGCTCCCCGCGATGAATCGCCTTGATGCGCACCTCTCCCAGGGCGAGATCCCGTACCCTGTGTCCCACCGCCCAGGCCTGGTCGTGCAGCAGCACGGGATGCAGCCGCTCGAGCAGTTGATCCGTCTCCAGATTGCCCGCACTCTTGCCGCCCCAGTAGAAACCGTGCAGAAAGCGATACTGGCTGCTGCGCTCGTGCTCCATGCGCCGGATCACCCGGCCGATGGGAATGTCGCAGTTGAGCAGCAGGTGGGAGACCAGCATCAGGGCTCCCTCCTGGGATTCGGGGATCACCTCGAAGGCGCCGGCCTGCTTGTAGTGTTCAAGGAAACTGTCATCCCGGGTACGCACCAGCACCTTGATCTCCCCCGCCAGCTCCCGGATCAGCGTCAGCATGGCATCGACCCGCTTTTGATCGTCGAAGGTGATGATCACCAGCCGCGCCCGCAACAGACCGGCCGCCAGCAGGATGTCGCGCCGGCTGGCATCGCCGAACGCCACCTGCTCCCCCGCGAGCTTCGCCTCACTCACCCGCTCGGGATCGAGATCCAGGGCCAGGAAAGGTATCTCTTCGAGCTTGAGAAAGCGGGCACAGGTTTGGCCGGTGCGTCCGAACCCGGCGATGATGACGTGCTGGTGTTTGCTCAGGCCCGACTGGGCCACCTCGGCGCGAGAGAGCAGGGCACTGTCGGTGAGGGAGTGGGCAAGCCCCAGCGCCCGCAACACCAGCCAGGGGGTGAGGGCGATGGAGATGACACCGATGCCGATGAGCAGAGAGACCAGCTGGTGATCCAGCAAGCCGTGATGACTCGCCAGCGCCAGCAGCACAAAACCGAACTCCCCGACCTGGCTCAACATGATGCCAGCGGCCATGGCGTCGCGCTTGCGCTCCCCCATCAGGCGGCCCGCCAGCAATATGAGCAGCGACTTGCACAGGATTAGCCCCGTCACACAGGCCAGCACCTGCCACCAGGCGCCCGCCACCAGCGCCCAGTCCATGGTCATGCCGATGGTAATGAAGAAGAGCCCCATCAACACGTCGCGAAACGGCTTGATGTCCACTTCGAGCTGATGACGATAGTGGGACTCCCCCAGCATCATGCCCGCCAGAAAGGCACCGAGCGCCATGGAGAGCCCCATCCACTGGGTCAGGGAGGCCGCCAGCAATGCCACCAGCAGGGCACTCAGTACGAAGAGTTCGTCTGAACGTGCGCGCGCCACCTCGAAAAACAGCATGGGCAGCAGCCACTTCCCCACCGCCAGCAGCACGGATAGCGCAAACAACCCCTTGAGGGAGGCCCAGGCGACCTCCGCCAGCAGGGCGCTGCCCTGCACCTCGGGCTGGGCCAGGATGGGGATCATCACCAGCAGGGGCACCACGGCGAGATCCTGGAACAGCAGCACGCTCACCCCGAGCTGGGCTCGCCGGGTATGGAGCTGCTTGAGCTCGCCGAGCTGCTTGATCACCACGGCGGTGGAGGAGAGCGCCAGGGTGCCTGATACCACCAGCGCCTGGGCCAGGCTCAGCCCCCACCACCAGCCGAGCCCGAAAAACAGCAGTGAGGTAAGCAGCACCTGCAGGCTGCCGACCCCCAGCACCAGCTTGCACATGGCGAGCAGACGCGGCAGGGAGAACTCGAGCCCGAGGGAGAACATCAGGAACACGATGCCAAGCTCCCCTATGGTCTGCATCATGGCCTGACCCGTGACGATGGCCACGCCGTGGGGGCCGAGCAGCATGCCGGCAAACAGATAGGCAAGGATCACCGGCTGGCCGAGGCGCCGGAAAATGGCCACCAGCACAACGGCGAAGATCAGCAGGATCAACACATCGGCGTACACCCATCCCTCTCCTTCATCTGCCCGGCGCCCTCTTCCCTGACACAGCAAGCACAGCGCCCGCTCCCCATATGGCACGGCACTCGCTCAGCGGCAGGGATTTCCCCTCCCGTTTCATCCCGTTAAGCCTAGCCAGCCCCCTTGTTTTTCATCGGACATATTTTAGGCACAGGGCTTGCAAGAGCCTGCGCAATGAATGGAGAGGTGTAAGGGCTGTAACGTGGAAAACACATCATCATTGAACGGCTTCGGACATGGCATAGAGCAGTGGGTACAGCAGATGGAGCGGCTTGCGCCGTTGACCGGGCAGGACCGCTATCAGCAGATAGAGCAGTTGCTGGGGCAACGGGATCTTGACGCCCTGCTGGCAATCTTTGCCGAGCGGGTGGCAAACATTGTCCGGATCCACTCGCTCCAGTTCGACTGTGGCCAGCCCCATCCCCTCATCTCGCACCCGCCCCAGGCCAGGCTGACCCTGCATGCCTATCGCTTCGAGCTGCGGGGACGACACGAGCAGTTGCTCGGCCAGTTGCACTACGAGCTGGAGCACCCCCTGAGCGACGGCCAGAGGCGGTTGCTTGAGCAATATCATCAGCTGTTCAGTCTCACCCTGCCCCTCTATCTGCGGCTGGATCGGCTGGAGCAGCAGGTGCGGCTCGACCACCTGACCGGGCTTGGCAATCGCGCCTACTTCGACGAGGCCATCGGCCGGGCGGTGGAGCAACACAGCCGGGAACCCCACGGCCTGGTGCTGGTGCTGCTGGATCTCGACAGATTCAAGCAGGTCAATGACACCTGGGGCCACCCGGTGGGCGACCTGGTGCTAAGCCGCTTCGCCCAGTTGCTGCAGGGGTGCATTCGCGGGACGGATCAGGCGTTTCGCCTCGGCGGGGACGAGTTTGCCCTGCTGCTGCAACCAGCGGACCCCGAGGCCTGGCGCCCGGTCTGGCTGCGGTTGCAACATGTGCTCCACAGCCACAAGGAGCTCAGCGCCTTCTCGGTGGGGTGCAGCCTGGGAGCCGCCAGCTGGCAGTCTGGCATGGATGTGCAGCGCCTCTACGAGACGGCCGATACCCATCTCTACGCCCGCAAGAAAGCCGGGGGCTCCGGCCTGCCCGAATAGGGCATCCCCCTTCCCCTCCCGGCCCCCTGTCACTCTGCGATGTCAATCCGCATCCTGGGGGACGGGGGGCCGCCACTCCCACGCCACCCCCTCTTCTGGCGCCAGAAATCCGTCGCAGACAAAGAGCCCGGCCACCAGTGCCACCTGTTCACCGTAGTAGAGGATGGGAATGCGCCCCCGCTGCCAGGAGGGCACTCCGTACTCTTGCAGCAGCTTCTTGAGCCGCCGGCTGCCCACCCGCCCCACCGGTTTCAGCATGACGCCGGGGGCGACCTGAAAACGCACCGAGAGCGGCTCGTCCCCCCTCGGTGTCCGCAACCCTTCGCCATCCGTTCTCCAGAGCCTGAACTGCCCGAGCCCGTCCGGCAGGGTGAGCGTCTCTTCCATCCCGATGGGCAGCACCTCCTCACGGGGGGCGAGATCCGGCGCCACCAGGTAGAGGCGCCCCTGATAGCGGCGACACGCCAACCCTTGCAGGCTCAGCCTGGGGTTGGCGTCATCGCGCGCCAGCGCCACCTCCTGCCACAGCAGGCCCAGCAGCTCGCGGGAGGGCATCTCTCCCCCCTGACGGCGGATCCAGTGGCGCAGCAGGTTGTTGCGCCGCACGGGGGAGAGGGAGAGGAGTCCGTCAATGCGCAGCCCTTCTCCCTCACCCACCGCCTGCCAGTCCGCCTCGGCCAGCTCGCCGATGAGCGCCTCCTGCTCGGCGCACAAGGCCATGGTGCGCGCCGTCGTCCGGGCCATGGCGGGCCAGCGGTCCTTGAGCAGGGGGATGATCTGCTGGCGCAGGAAGTTGCGGTCATAGCTCGGGTCCTCGTTGCTCTCATCCTCAACCCAGCCATAAGGAAGTGACTGCGCGGCTTGCGCCAGCTCGGCCCGGCTCATGTCGAGCAAGGGGCGCAACAGATGGCCTGCGGCAAAAGGCTGGCTCGCCACCATGCCCGCCAGCCCGCGCAGACCGGCACCCCGCTTGAGCGCCAGCAGCAGGGTCTCCAGCTGATCGTCCTGATGGTGAGCGGTGAGCAGCCACTCCCCTTCCCCCAGGTGGGCGGCGAGTCGCTCATAACGCGCCGCCCGCGCCTGGGCCTCCAGGCTCTCCCCGTTGCCCCGGCAGAGCTGCACCCGCTCCACGATGAGGGGCACCGCCAGTTGCCGGCACACCCCTTCGCAGTGAGCCACCCAGTAGTCGGCATGTGGGCTCAGGCCGTGATGAACGTGCAGGGCGTTCAGGGCGAGGCCGTGGGCGCGTGCAAAACGGGCAGCCAGCACCAGCAAGACGGTGGAGTCGAGCCCGCCGCTG
The DNA here is from genome assembly GCF_027707425.1 of Aeromonas sp. QDB63. NCBI lineage: Bacteria > Pseudomonadati > Pseudomonadota > Gammaproteobacteria > Aeromonadales > Aeromonadaceae > Aeromonas > Aeromonas sp. QDB63. The sequence goes on along the minus strand of NZ_JAPCIS010000006.1, from coordinate 159,550 downwards.
AAAGCCACCAGCAGACCGCGGGAACCTTCCGGCGCGGGCAGGGTCTGACAAAAACGAGAATAAATACGAGAAATCATAGGCTTCCCCAATACGACCAGGCCGATCTTAGCAGAGTCGGGCTTATCAAGCGCTAACCCGGCTGCTAGAGTGAATCGCTCCCTGCGTGGGCAAGGAAGCCATATAACCCGAATTGGAATAAAACCATAATGAACAACAAGAAACACATCCTGGCCACCCTCGTCGGGCTGGCCCTGCTGGCCAGTTGCAGTCAGGCTCCGAGCCAACCGGACAAACACTCCGGCCTTGCGCTGGCCAACATGGACACCAGCGTCAAGCCTGGTGACGACTTCTTCCGCTACGTGAACGGCCACTGGCTCGCCACGGCCAAGATCCCCGATGACAGGCCCGCCGACGGCGCCTTCTACCTGCTGCGGGACAAATCCCTGGCGGACGTGCGGGTGCTGGTGGAGGGGCTGGATGGCAAAGCCGCCGCCGGTACCCCGGCCCAGCAGATCCACGACCTCTACCAGAGCTATCTGGATCAGGCCGCCCGCAACGCCAAGGGCACCACGCCCCTGCTGCCAATGCTGAGCGAGATAGAGCAGATCAGCACGCCGCAGGATCTCGCCCGGGCCTTCGCCCAGAGCGCCCGCACCGGTGGCGGCTCCCCCTTCGGTTTCTGGATTGACGCCGACGCCAAGGCCCCTGACAGCTATGCCGTCTACCTCTACCAGGCCGGCCTCGGCCTGCCGGATCGGGACTACTACCTCAAGCGCGACCCCAACAGCCAGGCGCTGCTGCACAAGTACGAGCAACACATCGCCGCCATGCTGACCCGCTTCGGTGAGACGGATGCCCAGGGCAAGGCGAAACGCATCCTGGCCCTCGAGACCAGGCTCGCCCAGATCCAGTGGGACAACGTGGCCCTGCGAGACAGAGAGAAGAACTACAACAAGGGACCGGTGAGCGAGCTGGGGCGCCTCGCCCCCGCCATCGACTGGGACGCCTACCTGGCCCAGGCCGGCCTTGCGGGGCAGCAGAGCCTGGTCATCGGCCAGCCGAGCTACCTCTCGGCCCTGAACGAGGTGATGCAGCAGACCCCGATCGGCGACTGGCAGGCCTACCTCAAGTGGCAGCTCATCACCGATTACGCCCCCTACCTCGACAGCCAGACCGATGCCCAGAATTTTGCCTTCTTCGGCACCGCTCTTAGCGGCACGCCCAAGCAGCGCGCCCCCTGGGAGCGGGCCCTTGGGGTGCTGGACAGCAATCTTGGGGAGGCGGTGGGCAAGCTCTATGTCGAGCGCTACTTCCCGCCAGCGGCCAAGGCCCGTATGGAGCAGCTGGTGGAGAACCTGCGCACCGCCTACGGCCAGAGCATCCAGGAGCTGGACTGGATGTCCCCGGCCACCAAGACACAGGCCCTCGAGAAGCTCGCCAAGTTCAGACCCAAGATAGGCTACCCGGACAAGTGGAAGGACTACAGCGCCATCACCATTAGCCCCGACGATCTGGTGGGCAACCTGCAGCGGGCCCGCGCCTTCGAATACGCCGACAACCTGGCGCGCCTCGGCAAGCCGGTCGATCGGGACGAGTGGCACATGTCACCCCAGACGGTGAACGCCTACTACAACCCGAGCAACAACGAGATCGTCTTCCCGGCCGCCATTTTGCAGCCCCCCTTCTTCGACATGACGGCGGACGATGCGGTCAACTACGGCGCCATCGGCGGGGTGATCGGCCACGAGATGGGCCACGGTTTTGATGATCAGGGGGCCAAATCCGACGGTGACGGCGTGATGCGCGACTGGTGGACGCCGGCGGATCTCAAGGAGTTTCGCTTCCGCACCAGCCGGCTGGTGGCCCAGTACAACCGCTTCGAGCCCATCAAGGGCCAGTACGTCAACGGCCAGTTTACCCTGGGGGAGAACATCGGCGATCTCGGCGGCCTCACCATCGCCCACAAGGCCTACCTGCTCTCCCTGGATGGCAAGGAGGCCCCGGTGCTGGACGGTTTTACCGGCGAGCAGCGCTTCTTCCTCGGCTGGGCCCAGGTGTGGAAGGGCATGTATCGCCCCGAACTGATGCAGATGCTGCTCGCCTCGGATCCCCACTCGCCGCCGGAATACCGGGTCAACGGCGTGGTACCGAACATCCCCGCCTTCTACGAGGCATTCAAGATCCAGCCCGGCGACAAGCTCTATCTGGACCCGGCCAAACGGGTCAAGATATGGTGATGACAACCCGGGCAGGGGGCGGCCGACCAGCGGCCCCCTGCCCGCTTCCGACGTGGCAGGGAAGCGTCCCCTGCCCGTCACAGACACACAAGCAGCAACAAGGGTCCTCTCCATGAAAGCCTTATTCCTTACTCTCGGCCTGCTCACCCTGCCCCTCGCCAGCCAGGCGGCGGACGGCTTCTTCAAGCAGCTGACGCTCCCCTCCGGCCAGGTGGTGACCGTCAGCGAAGGGCGCGGCGAGCCCGCCTCCACCGGCAGCTACGACGTGCGCCTCTACTCCGGTGCCAACCCGCAGTTTCCGCTGGATCAGTTCATCGACGGCAAGGTGCTGCCGCGCGATGGCAGTATCAAGGAGATTAAGCTGCTGGATCTCAACGGCGACAAGCAGCCTGAAGTCATCGTCGTGGTGGAGAGCGCCGGCAGCGGCAGCTACCTGAGCGCCGACGCCCTCACCATCAATCCCCAGGAGGGGCTGGAGAGCTTCAACCACGTGGAGGGGCTGGCCCCCAGTGACGATGTGATTGAGGCCCTCAAGACCCCCCGCGACTGACCCCCCACGCCCCGTATCACGGGGCGTTTTTTTACCCCGCGCCTCCCGATGCGGTGCCCACGGCCCCCCACAGGGCGGATGGACGACTGTTTTTTTCTGTGCCTATAATCGCCGCACCGTGCCATAACGAAACACAAGGAGGTAAAAAATGGTTATCCAAGCGTGTCCGATGTTCTCGGCTCGCCTGTTCGGCACATTCAAGTGCTCTTGCCTGCATACCATCGCGCTGCGATAGCGGGTTCGAGCAAAGCCGACTCCCTTCCATACCGAGACCTTTCTCGACTCTGCCGTTGTCGCCAGCGCTCCTGATGACAGGGATATCCTATCCCGCGATTTAAGAGAGCAAGAGCATGACAACCCTGATGAGTACCCATTCCCTGCAGATGAGTGCGGGGCACCTTCCCTTATTTGACCATCTCGAACTCGGCATTCGCGCAGGCGACCGACTCGGCCTGATTGGCGCCAACGGCTGCGGCAAGAGCACATTGCTCGCGCTGCTGGCGGGCGAGCGCACGCCCCAGGCCGGCCGGATCGTGCAGGCCGCCGCCTGCCGCTGCGAGTTCGTGGCCCAGCAACTGCCCGCCGGGCTTTCCACCCTCAGCACCCGCGCCGTGCTGCTGGATGCCCTGGGCAACGACCCCGCCGCCGAATGGCAGGTGGACAAGCTGCTGGCCGAACTGCAGCTGGAGGCCCAGGCCACGTTGCCGGTCAGTGCACTGAGCGGTGGCCAGCACAGCCGGCTGCAGATAGGGCGCGCCCTGCTGCGCCAACCCAACCTGCTGCTGCTCGATGAGCCCAGCAACCACCTGGACTTGCCCGCCCTGCTCTGGCTCGAGCAGTTTCTGCTGGGCTGGCGCGGCGCCTTCGTGCTGGTCTCCCACGACGCTCGCCTGCTGGACCGCGTCACGGATCAGACCCTGATCCTGCGAGATGGCCAGTTGCACCGCTTCGCCCTGCCCTGCAGCCAGGCCAGGGCGGCGCTGGCTGCCGAGGATGAGCAGGCCCGCCTGCGCCGGGCGGATGAGCAAAAGGAGATAGACCGCCTGAGCGCCAGCAGCAAGCGCCTCGCCATCTGGGGGCGGGAGCATGACAACGAGAAGCTGGTGCGCCAGGCCAAGTCCATGGAAAAGCGCATCGCCCGCCTGCAGGAGGAGCAGAGCCAGGTGGCGGCGCTGGCCCCCTGGCGGCTCGAGCTGCGCGGAGTGAGCCTGCCTGCCGACACCCTGCTGCGACTGGAGGCCCTCGACGTATCGCCGGCATCGGCACTGCCGCCGCTGCTGCGTGCCGAGGGGCTCTGGCTGCGAGCGGGGGACAGGGTTGCCCTGCTCGGTGCCAACGGCACCGGCAAGTCCTCCCTGCTGCGCCAGTGCTGGCGCGAACTGACTGACCTGAGTCCGCAGGCGGGCTGGTACTGCCACCCCGGCGCCAGCATCGCCTATTACGATCAGTCCCTGCAGCAGCTGGCTGACGACGCCACCCTGAGCGACGCGCTGTACCCCCTGGCCCCTCTGCCTGAGGTGACGCGGCGACAGGCGCTGATCCGGGCGGGCTTCCCCTATGCCCGCCACGGCCAGCAGGTGCACACCCTGAGCGGGGGCGAGCGGGCACGGCTGCTGTTTCTCGCCCTGTCCCTCGGCAGCCACCACATGCTCTGGCTCGACGAACCCACCAACCACCTGGATCTGGCGGGCAAGGAGGAGCTGGCCGAGGCGATTGCCGCCTTCCCGGGGGGCGTGCTGCTGGTCTCCCACGACCGGGAGCTGATCGAGCGCAGTTGCAACCGCTTCTGGCTGATACAGGACGGGCGCATCCAGGAGGCTCACAGTGCCGAGCGGGCCTATGCCGAGCTGCTGGGCGATGCCCCCTTGCCGCAGGCGGGCAGCCCGGCTCGATCAGGTGACCCGCAGACCGCGGCCGCCACGGGGGATGACGAAGAGGCGCTGCTGGCGCGCTGGTATGAGCTCGATGCCCTGCTCGCCGCCGATCTGGCCCGCAAGCCCAGGCACCAGACCCCGCGCCTGCAGCAGCAGTGGCGTGACGAGCTGGCGCGCCTTGCCGAGCGCCTCGGCTTTGCCTGACGCCAGCCCGGATCATCCATCTCTTGTTACGCAACACACGCGGCCAGCCACGGCTGGCCGCAAGGAGTCATCATGACATCAGCACCACCCCACATCAGGCTGGATCCCGTCACCGACACCGACCTGCCTCACATCTATCGCGGCCTCTCCGATCCCCGGGTCGTCGCCTACTACGGCGTCAGCTACGACAGCCTGGCGGCATGCCGGGCACAGATGGATTGGTATGCCGAGCTGACCCGCACCGGCCGTGGCGCCTGGCACCTCATTCGCGACCGGCACACGGGCGAACCGCTGGGGGCCATCGGCTACAACGATGCCGACCCGACTCACCAGCGGGCCGAGCTGGGCTACTGGCTCTATCCCGAACACTGGGGCAAGGGGGTGATGAGCGCGGCGCTGCAACTCTGGCTCCCGCTCACTTACCGCACCACCGACCTGCACCGGCTGCTGGCAGTGGTGGAGGAGCCCAACCGCCCCTCCGCCCGCCTGCTGGAGCGGGCCGGTTTTCACTACGAGGGCACGGCGCGGGAGTGCGAGCGCAAGGGGGATGGCTTCATCTCCCTGCGCCACTACGCCATCTTGCGCAGCGACCTGCCCGCCAGCCTGTGACCCGCAACAACAAGCCCCGCACTGCGGGGCTTTTTTTCGGGAGTTACTTGATGGCGCAGACACCCTCATCGGACGCCGAGCGGCGGCGTCTGCGCCGCCACAGGGAGAAGCCGCCATACCCCAGGCTCAGCACGACGGCATAGAGCACCTGGGTAGCGAGGGCCAGCAGCACCAGGGTGCAGAGCAGCACGCTGAGGCCCGCCAGCCCCTTGCCGGTCCCCGACAACAAGCGCCAGCCCGCCGCCATGCAGAGCAGATAGACCAGCACGAAGTTGCCATTGGCGTAGCGGATCAGCGCATCGAGGGGCAGGCGCAGCCAGAGAATCAGGGTGATGGAGACGAAACAGATGGCGAGCACCCAGGCAAGGGCATGCAGGGGAGCGCCCCGGGCCGAGAGGCGAGAGAGGGAGACCGGCAGTTTGCCCTCCCGCGCCATGCTCCAGATAAGGCGCGCAAAACCTTGCAGGTAGATGTTGATGCTGGCGAAGCAGGAGAGATAGCCCAGCACCGCCACCAGCCACTTGGCGGTGGGGCCGAACAGCAGGGAGAGCAGGGCCGGAATGGCGGTGGCATTGGTCGCCTCGTCCCCGTAGAGGTCATATTTGAGCACCACCAGGGAGTGCACCCAGTAGATGAGCCCCGCCAGAAGCACGCCCCCCAACAGGGCAAGGGGGTAGTCCCGCTCTGGCCGCTTGAACTCCTCCCCCATGTGGGCGAAGGCCTCGAGCCCCACGAAACACCAGAACATCACCGCCAGCGCCGAGCCCATGGCGGGCCACTCGCTCGCCGTTGGCAGAGGCTGGGCGGCATCGCGCCAGCTGAGATCCCCCTTGAACCAGATGAGCAGGGTGAGCCCCAGGATAGCCAGGGCAATGAGCAGTTGCAGATTGCCGGAGGAGCGCGCCCCCCGCAGCCCCAGCAGAAAGACCCCGAGCAGGGTGAGCAGCTGGATGCCCCAGAGGGTCCACTCCCCCATGTCGAACAGGGCGTGCCAGAAACCGGCGGCGATGGTGAGGGCGGCAGGCAGGCCCACCGGCAGCACCGCCAGAAACAGGAAAGCGGAGAAGCGCTCAGCGCCGTTGCCAAAGGCGAGGCCAATCAGATGGGGCGCGCCACCCGCGTGGGGATAACGCCGCCCGAGGCGGGCGAAGGTAAAGGCGATGGGCAGCACCAGGGCAATCAGCAGCAACCAGGCCCACAGCGACGCCCCTCCCGCCAGCGAGGCGGCGGTGGCCGGTACCACGAAGATCCCGGTACCGAGCAGGGAGGTGGCGAGCAGCCCCATCCCCTGCCAGAGCCCGAGATCCTTTTTCAACCCAGACATATCCTGTTGTCCCGTCTAGAAAAACATCCCGCCATGTTAGGCCGCCACCACCGCTTTGTTAAGCATTTGTGCCCATAAAAAAACCGCCCCGGGGGGCGGCTTTCTCACAGGGATGAACGCTGTCATCAGGCAATCAGCTTGTAGATGATGCCGGACATGGCGATGAGGCCGATGAGGGTGACGAAGCCGTTGCTGAGGTTGCCGGCATATTTGCGCATGGCCGGCACCTTGGCGATGGCGTACATCGGCATCAGGAAGAGCAGCATGGCGATGATGGGGCCGCCCAGATCTTCAATCATGCCGAGGATGCTCGGGTTGATGGTGGCCACGGCCCAGGTGGTCAGGATCATGAAGACCGCGGTCACCTTGTTCAGCTGCTTGACGTCGACGTTCTTGCCCTTCTCGCGCAGGGACTTGGCCATCAGGCCGTTCATGCCCTCTTGCGCACCCAGGTAGTGACCCAGGAAGGACTTGCTGATGGCAACCATGGCGATGAGCGGTGCCACGGTGGCGATCACCGGGTTGTCGAAGTGGTTGGCCAGGTAGGAGAGGATGGAGATGTTCTGCTCCTTGGCCGCCGCCAGGTCAGCCGGGGAGAGGCTCAGCACGCAGCTGAACACGAAGAACATCACTGTCATCACCATCATGACGTGGGCGCCCAGCAGGATGTTGCTGCACTTCTTCTCGGCGTTGGCGCCGTAGCGGCCTTTGTTGTCCACCGCGAAGGAGGAGATGATCGGGGAGTGGTTGAAGGAGAACACCATCACCGGGATGGCCAGCCACAGGGTCTTGATGAAGTCACCATTGAAGGCCTCACCCAGCGCCGGGGCTTCGGTGATGATGGCACCGTTCCAGTGCGGGATCAGGTAGACCGCCAGGCCCATCAGGGTGACCACGAACGGGAAGACCAGCACGCTCATCGCCTTGACGATGACCTGGCCGCCCAGGCGAACGATCGCCATCAGACCCAGGATCAGCACCAGGGAGAGGATGGCACGGGGAGGTGCCGTCATGCCCAGCTGGTGCACCATCAGGCTCTCGACGGTGTTGGTGATGGCCACGGAGTACATCAGCAGGATGGGGTAGATGGCGAAGAAGTAGAGCAGGGTGATGAACTTGCCTGCGGTCTTGCCGAAGTGCTCTTCCACCACCTCGGTGATGTCGCCGTCACGGGTGGAGCCGGACAGCACGAAGCGGGTCAGGCCACGGTGGGCGAAGAAGGTCAGCGGCAGGGCCAGGATCAGCATGGCGACCAGCGGCCACAGGCCCCCGACACCGGCATTGATCGGCAGGAAGAGGACACCGGCGCCGATGGCGGTACCGTACAGACCCAGCATCCAGACCACGTCGGCCTTGTTGATGCCACGGGAGGAGGCTTTGCTCAAGCTGCCTTCAACTGCAATGTTCATGTCAGACATAGGGGTGTTCCTGTCATCAAGGAAAGTGGGATCTTAACTTGTCAGTGGGCCTGGGCCCGGTTCCTTTCCCTGGAACTCCAGCTATTCGTCCTGTTTGTTCCTCCGCCCCGGCCATCCGGCCGCCACTCCCTGTGGCAACCTGATTGCAACAAACACGGGCGGGGAGTCGTAATACAGAGGGGATCGTGCTCGCTCGTTAACAACGGGATAACGCTCACCTCATCCGATGAGATGACTCTAGTTAAAAGGCCCTATTAATCACAGCGTTTTTTTGAATTAATCAACCAAAGTTTGACTGGAATCGCCTTTCCGTCGCTTCAGATCACACTTGAATCGCCATGTTGCGATTTTTTTTTAACATATAAACTTTTTGGTGTGATCCACCTCACCCTTGAAACGCGCAACAATTTTATCACAACCCCCTCATTGCCCCCCGATTGTCTCCCGTCGCCCCATGGCGTACCCTTTGTGTCCGCCCCTTTTCTGCGTACCGACCATGATCCTCTCCCGCACCGATCTCGCCGAGCTGGCCGTGTTTGCCGCCGTCGCCCGTCACCGCAGTTTCAGCAAGGCCGCCCTCGAGCTCGGGGTCTCCGCCTCGGCCCTGAGTCATGCCCTCAAAGGGCTGGAGAGTCGCCTGGCCGTCAGGCTGCTCAATCGCAGCACCCGGGCCGTGGTGCCGACCGAAGCGGGCGAACGGCTGCTGGCCCAGGTGCTGCCAACCCTGGGGCAGCTGGAGGCGGCGCTGGCGGAACTGACGCGCCACGCGGGCGAACCCGTGGGCAGGCTCAGGCTCTGTGCCCCCCGAGCAGCCATCCAGGAGGTGCTGGCCCCGGTACTCATCGACTATCTGGTGCGCTACCCGCGCATGCAGGTGGAGGTGGAGGAACTGGAGCTGATGCCCCGCCTCATCGAGGATGGCTACGACGCCGCCCTCTTTTACGGCGACCTGCTGCCCCAGGAGATGATCTCGGTTCCCCTGGGCCCGCAGCAGCGCTATCTGGTGGTGGGCTCCCCCGACTATCTGGCACGGCGTGGCACCCCTCGCCACCCCTCGGATCTGCGCCAGCACGACTGCATCGGTTATCGGCTCACGCCCCATCACCACTATCGCTGGGCCTTTGCCGCCGAGGGGGAACTGCTTGAGATCGAAGTGACGGGCCCGCTCACCACCAGCACGCCCGCGCTCTACCTGGGGGCGGCCGAGGCGGGGCTCGGGCTCGCCTACTGCCATGAAGGGGAGGTGTTCGACGCCCTGGCATCGGGGCGGCTGGTAAGCGTGCTGGATGACTGGAGCCCCAGCTTTGCCGGGTTCAACCTCTTCTATCCGGGCCGGCACCAGCTGGGGCAAGGGCTGCGAGCCCTGATCGACATGCTGAAGGAGTATCACAGGATCCGTTGATTGATGAGCTGCATTCAGCAATGCATCAAATGAAAGCCTGATTATAAATTAAACCATAAGAAACTAGACTGTCTGCTCGATTCCGGCCCTTTTCCCGAGTACAGATATGTCCGCCTACTTCCGTCTGCGTCAACGGGCCATGGCCCGCCGTTTCTGGGGTTATGCCCTCCCCTCCGTCATGGCCATGCTGGTCTCCGGCGCCTACTACCTGGTGGACGGCATCTTCGTCGGCCACTACGTGGGGGCCGCCGGCCTTGCCGGCATCAACCTGGTCTATCCGGTCATCATGGTGCTCATCGGCCTCGCCGCCATGATCGCCATGGGGGCCGCCACCGCCATCTCCTTCCAGCAGGGCGCCAGGAACCTCGCTCTGGCCCGCCAGGCTCTGGTCAGCGCCCTCTGGCTGCTGCTGATCCTGGGCACGGTAGCGCCGCTGCTGCTGCACCACTGGCACACCGATATCCTGCAGGCCCTGGGAATGGCCCCCGGCACCGACACCTGGCAGCAGGCCAGCGACTACCTCACCTGGATTGGCGGTGGCACCCTGCTGCTCGCCAGCAACCTGGCGGTGCCCTACCTGCTTCGCAACGACGGCCGCCCTCGCCTCGCCATGGTACTGGTGAGCGGCGGCGCCCTCCTCAACATCCTGCTCAACTACATCATGGTGGGCCGGCTCGGGCTCGGCCTCACCGGCACGGCCCAGGCCACCCTCCTCTCGGAGGCCATGGTCAGCCTGCTCGGCCTGGGGTACTTCTTCACCCGCCACGCCCGGTTGCGGCTGACCTGGCGCCAGCTGGTGCCCCGCTTCCCGGCCATGCCCGGCCTGCTCTTCACCGGGCTGCCGAGCCTCATCGCCCAGTTCAATCTGGGGCTGCTGTTGCTGCTGCACAACAGCCAGCTGATGGTGCACGGCACGGTCAAGGATCTGGCGGGCTTCACCGTGGCGGGGTACACGGAGGCGGTCTTCATCGTCATCCTGCAGGGACTGGCGTTTGGCATCCAGCCCCTGGTGAGCCAGGCAGCCGGGGCCGGGCGCCATCGCGACCTCCAGTTCCTGATGGCGATGGGGCTCAAGATCACCCTGGTCTATGGCCTGGGGGTCTGGCTGATTGTCCAGCTGCTGCCGCAGCCGGTCGCCATGCTCTACACCGGGGATCAGGACGCAGAGCTGCTCGCCGCCGCCATCAGCAGCCTGACCCTCAACCTCGCTGCCCTGCCCCTGGAGGGGATCGTCATGTTCGGCATCGTGCTGTTGCAGGCCATGGCCCGCACCCGCCAGGCCCTCGTCATCTCCGTGGCCAAGACGGTGCTGCTGCTGCCCCTCATCTTCCTGCTGCCCCTCTGGTGGGGGCGCGACGGGGTCTTGATGGCCCAGCCCGCCACCGTGCTGCTGCTGACGCCCCCCCTGTGCTGGCTGCTGTGGCGGGAGTGGCGGGCCCTGAGCCCTGCCGGAGGGCGTGCTTCCATCCCCATGCAACGGGCGCTGACCGCCCCCTGAGGCCCGCCCCGGCGTCCCCCCACAAACGTCGCCCATAAAAAAAGTCCCCGCATGCGGGGACTTTTTTATTGGAAGCGGCAGATCAGCAGTAGCCGTAACCCAGCAGGCGCTGGTAGCGCTGCTCCAGCAGTTGCTCGCTGTCGAGGGGGCGCAGGGCATCCAGATCCTGCTTGATGCGCGCTTTCAGGAGCTTGGCCATCTTCTCCACGTCGCGGTGGGCACCGCCGAGGGGCTCCTCGACGATGTTGTCGATGAGCTTCAGCTCCTTCAGGCGCTGGGCGGTGATGCCCATGGCATCCGCCGCCACCGAGGCCTTCTCGGCGCTCTTCCAGAGGATGGAGGCGCACCCTTCCGGGGAGATGACGGAGTAGGTGGAGTACTGCAGCATGTTGACCCGATCGCCTACACCGATGGCGAGAGCGCCGCCGGAGCCACCTTCACCGATCACGGTGCAGACCACCGGCACGGTCAGGCCGGCCATGACTTTCAGGTTGCGGGCGATGGCTTCGGACTGGCCACGCTCCTCGGCACCCACGCCGGGGTAGGCACCCGGGGTGTCGATGAAGGTGATGATCGGCATCTTGAAGCGCTCGGCCATCTCCATCAGGCGCAGGGCCTTGCGGTACCCTTCCGGGCGCGGCATGCCGAAGTTGCGCTTGATCTTCTCCTTGGTCTCGCGACCCTTCTGGTGACCGATGATCATCACGGGCTCGCCGTCGAGACGGGCGATGCCGCCGACGATGGCCTTGTCATCGGCATAGGCGCGATCCCCGGCCAGCTCGTCGAAATCGGTGAAGATCTGCTCGATGTAGTCGAGGGTGTAGGGGCGCTGGGGATGACGTGCCATCTGGGATACCTGCCAGGCACCCAGATCGCCGAAGATCTTCTTGGTCAGCTCTTCGTTTTTCTTCTCCAGCCGGCGAATGTCTTCGCTGAGATCCACGGCACTGTTGTGCTCGCTCACATGGCGCAGTTCATCGATCTGTGCCTGCAACTCGGCGATCGGCTGTTCAAAATCCAGAAAAAGACTCATAGGGACAATAGATCCTCTAATCAAAAACCAATTCAACCCGCTCTCGTCCAAGCAGGACTCGCAAGTCATCTATCAGTTGATCGGTGGGCGTCACCCGCCACTCGGTACCGAGCGTCAATCGCACCCGGGAACCGGGGCGACGATAGTTTACCTGAACCGGACAGACTCCGGCACGGGCGGGCTCCAAAATCTCGCACAAACGCGGGAAAAAGCGCTCGTCAATGCGTTGTTCATCGAGGGAGATGCGGATTGCCCTGGCAAAACGCTCCCTCGCATCGTTGATATCCAGCAACTCGCGGGCCGACATTTTAAGGCCACCGGAGAAGTCATCAAAGCTGACCTGTCCAGAAACCACTAAAATACGGTCTTTTTGCATCAATTCTTCGTATTTTTCCAGCGCTTCACTGAAAAGGGTCACATCCAGACGGCCGGATCTGTCGTCCAGGGTGAAGATCCCCATCTTGTTGCCACGCTTGGTCACCATGCTGCGCGCCGCGATCACCAACCCCGCCGCCGTGGTCACCGTATCCCGGGAGGTGGGATGCAGATCGCACAGTCGGCCCGAGGTGTAGCGCCGCAACTCGCTGCTGTACTGGTTGATGGGGTGACCGGTGAGGTAGAGCCCGAGGGTCTCGCGCTCCCCTTCCAGCCACACCTTGTCGGGCCAGTGCGGCACGTTGGCGAACGCCTTCTTGACGTCGTCGATCTCCTCCGTGAGCACGCCGAACATGTCGACCTGCCCCACCGCCTGGGCCTTGGCGTGCTGCTCGGCGGCGCGCATCGCCTCCTCCAGGGTCGCCATCAGGGCGGCGCGGTGGGGGCCGAGCCTGTCCATGGCGCCGGAGAGGATGAGCTTCTCCATCACCCGCTTGTTGAGCTTCTTGATGTCCACCCGGTTGCAGAAATCGAACAGGTCGCGGAACGGACCGTCCCGATCCCGCGCGTCCAGGATCGCCTCGATGGGCCCTTCCCCTACCCCCTTCACCGCGCCGATGCCGTAGACGATGTGGCCGTCCTCGTTGACGCTGAAGCGGTAGCGACCGGTGTTGACGTCCGGCGGGATCACGGTCAGCCCCATGCGCTGACACTCGTCCACCAGGGTCACTATCTTGTCGGTGTTGTCCATGTCCGCGGTCATCACCGCCGCCATGAACTCCGCCGGGAAATGGGTCTTGAGCCAGAGGGTCTGGTAAGAGACCAGCGCATAGGCAGCGGAGTGGGACTTGTTGAAGCCGTAGCCCGCAAACTTCTCCACCAGATCGAAGATCTTCATCGCCAGTTCGCCGTCGACGCCGTTCTTGACCGCCCCCTCCTCGAAGCCCGCCCGCTGCTTGGCCATCTCTTCGGGTTTTTTCTTGCCCATGGCCCGGCGCAGCATGTCCGCGCCACCCAGGGTATACCCCGCCAGGGTCTGGGCGATCTGCATCACCTGCTCCTGATAGAGGATGATGCCGTAGGTGGGCTCGAGTATGGGTTTGAGGCTCTCGTGCTGCCACTTCTCGTCCGGGTAGGAGATGGCCTCCTTGCCGTGCTTGCGCTCGATGAAGTTGTCCACCATGCCCGACTGGAGCGGGCCCGGGCGGAACAGGGCCACCAGCGCGATCATGTCTTCGAAGCAGTCGGGCTGCAGCCGCTTGATGAGGTCCTTCATGCCGCGGGATTCGAGCTGGAACACCGCCGTGGTCTCGAAGCGCTGCAAGAGGGCGAACGACTTCTTGTCATCGATGGGGATGGCGGCGATGTCCACCGGCGGCTTGCCCTCTTTGGCAAGACGGGGGTTTATCATGCCAAGGGCCCAATCGATGATGGTGAGCGTTCGCAGCCCCAGGAAGTCGAACTTCACCAGCCCGGCGTACTCCACGTCGTTCTTGTCGAACTGGGTGACCGGGTGATGCCCCTCGTCGTCGCAATAGAGCGGCGCGAAGTCGGTGATCTTGGTAGGCGCGATCACCACGCCACCGGCGTGCTTGCCGGCGTTGCGCACCACCCCTTCCAGGCGGCGGGCCATGTCGATGAGGTCCTTGACCTCCTCGTCCTGCTCGTAGAGCTCGGGCAGCTTGGGTTCGGCCTCGAACGCCTTGGCGAGGGTCATGCCGGGGTCGGGCGGGATCAGCTTGGAGATGCGATCGACAAAGCCGTAGGCATGGCCCAGTACCCGGCCGACGTCCCGCACCACCGCCTTGGCCGCCATGCTGCCGAAGGTGATGATCTGGGATACCGCCTCCCGGCCGTACATCTCGGAGACGTGATCGATCACCTCGTCGCGCCTGTCCATGCAGAAGTCGACGTCGAAGTCGGGCATGGAGACCCGCTCGGGGTTCAGGAAACGTTCGAACAGCAGGTCAAATTCCAGCGGATCCAGGTCGGTGATCTTGAGGGCGTAGGCCACCAGCGACCCCGCCCCCGAGCCCCGGCCCGGACCGACCGGGATGCCGTTGTCCTTGGACCACTGGATAAACTCCATCACGATGAGGAAGTAACCCGGGAAGCCCATCTGGTTGATCACTTTGAGCTCGATGTCGAGACGCTCGTCATACTCGGGACGACGCTCGGCCCGCACCGCCGGATCCGGGAACAGGAAGGCCAGCCGCTCCTCCAGCCCTTCCTTCGACTTCATGACCAGGAAGTCCTCGGTGGTCATGTCGCCGGTGGGGAAGTTGGGCAGGAAATACTCGCCAAGGCGCACCGTCACGTTGCAGCGCTTGGCGATCTCCACCGTGTTTTCCAGGGCTTCCGGGATGTCGGCAAACAGCTCCGCCATCTCCTCCTGACTGCGCAGGTACTGCTGGGGGCTGTAGCGGCGCGGTCGGCGCTTGTCCATCAGGGTGTAGCCGTCGTGGATGGCGACCCGGATCTCGTGGGCATCGAAGTCATCGGCTGTGAGGAACACCACCTCGTTGGTGGCCACCACCGGCAGTTCGAACTCGGTGGCAATGGCCACCGCCATGTGCAGGTAGACCTCCTCGTCCGGGCGGCCGGTACGCAGCAGCTCCAGGTAGTAGGCATCCGGGAAGTGGGTCTGGTAGAAGGCGAGGCAATGCTCCACCATCTGGCGGTTGCCCTTGAGCAGGAACTTGCCCACATCCCCCTCGCGCCCGCCGGAGAGGACGATCACCCCCTTGGCATGTTCGCCAAGCCAGGCCTTGTCGATGACGGGGCGCCCCTGCACATGACCGCGCTGATAGCCGCGGGAGATGAGCAGGGTGATGTTCTGGTAGCCGTCGTTGTCCATGGCGAGCAGGGTGAGGCGAAACTGCTCGTCCCCAAGCTCGTCGCTCTGCACCCAGAAATCCGCCCCGACCAGGGGCTTGATCCCCTTGCCGTGGGCAGAGCCGTAGAAGCGCACCAGGCCGCACATGTTCATCTGGTCGGTCAGGGCCAGGGCCGGCATGTTGTTGGCGGCGGCAGCGGAGACGATGGGACCGATCTTCTGCAGGCCGTCGACCATGGAGAAGTCGGAGTGCACCCTCAGGTGGATGAAACGGGGATCAGCCATGGTCACGCCCTCTCATTGCGCAAGCAGAAATCGTTCAGACAGATCGGCATCGGTTATTCGATCCCCAGGGCGCGGCGCACCGGCTTGAAGCTCTGACGGTATTCGGGCAGCGGACCCCGTTCGGCCAGAATGGCGAGGTGCTCCGCCGTCGGGTAGCCCTTGTGGCGGGCGAAACCGTACTCGGGATGGCGGCTGTCCAGCTCGGTCATCTCGGCGTCCCGGGTCACCTTGGCGAGGATGGAGGCGGCGCTGATGGCGGCCACCAGGCTGTCACCCTTGACCACGGCGCGGGCCTCCATCGGCAATCTGGGGCAGCGGTTGCCGTCGATGAAGACCAGCTCGGGCGTCACCTTGAGCCCCGCCACGGCGCGCTGCATCGCCAGCATGGTGGCGTGCAGGATGTTGAGCTCGTCGATTTCCGCCGGGCTGGCGCGGCCGATGGCATAGGCCAGCGCCTTCTCCCGGATCTCGCCAAACAGGGCGAGCCGCTTCTTCTCGGAGAGCTTCTTGGAATCGGCGAGGCCAAGGATGGGATTGGCAGGATCCAGGATCACCGCGGCGGTGACCACGTCACCCACCAGGGGGCCGCGACCCACCTCGTCCACCCCGGCAATCAGCTTGTCTTCGGGAATATCGATCGTCATCTCATAGCCTTGAATCAAAACCGGCCCCGCAGGGCCAGTATCAGCACAACATCACGCCTGACACACAGGCAGAGCCCACTAGCGTTCCAGCAGCGCGGCAACCGCTTCCGCTGCCTGCACATCCGCATTGCAGCGGATCTTCTCGTGCAACCGGGTGAAGGTGGTGATGAGCTCGCTGTTGTCATGGTCCAGCAGCTTGCTCACCTCTTCCACCAGGTTGGCCGGGGTGCACTCGTGCTGGATGAGCTCGGGCACAAGCATCTTGTCCGCCAGCAGGTTCGGCAGGGAGACATAATCCGTCTTCACCAGCCACTGGGCCAGCAAATAGCTGAAGGGTTTGAGCTTGTAACCGACCACCATGGGCTTTTTCACCAGCATGGCCTCGAGGGCTGCGGTGCCGGAGGCGAGCATCACCACGTCGGCGGCAATCATGGCCTCGCGGCCCTGGCCGTCCAGCAGCACCATGTCGAGCTCCGGGGCCACCTCGGCCTTGATGGCGAGGAACTGCTCGCGCCGTTTCTGGTTGACCAGAGGCACGATGAAACCGAGATCCGGGTTGTGCACCGTCAGGTGCTTGCACGCCTCGAGGAAGACCGGCGCCATGAAGCCCACTTCCGCCGTGCGACTCCCCGGCAGTACCGCCAGCCAGCGACGGGCGGGATCGATGCCGAGGGCCTCGCGCACCGCCCCTTGATCCGGCACCAGCGGAATGTCGTCCGCCATGGTATGGCCGACGAAACGACAGGGGGCATCGAAACGGTCGTAGAAGGCTTTCTCGAACGGCAGGAAGGCGAGCACCATGTCGGTGGCCGCCTTGATCTTGTGAATGCGGCCCTGACGCCAGGCCCAGACGGAGGGACTGACATAGTGGACCGTCTTGATACCGGCGCGGCGCAGTTTCAGCTCCACCCCGATATTGAAATCCGGTGCATCCACACCGACGAAGATGTCGGGGGGATTGGCGATGAAGTGGCGCAGCAGTTCGCGGCGCACCTGGAGGATGCGGGGCAGACGGCCCAGCACCTCGGTGATGCCCATGACGGAGAGCTCCTCCATCTCGAACAGCGCCTTCACGCCGAGAGCCTGCATCCGCGGCCCGGCGATCCCTTCGAACTGCGCATCCGGGTAGCGGGCTTGCAGTTCGCGCACCAGCCCTGCGGCCAGGATGTCGCCGGAGGTCTCTCCGGCGACGATGCCGATGCGAATGGGATCAGGCACGGATGATCCCGCGCTCGTTGTCCTTGAGGAAATCCACATAGAGCTGGATGGCAGGTTCGCTCTGGGCCATCTCGCTCAGCACGGGCAACACCTCTTCAATGGTCTTGCCGGAGCGGAAGATCTCCTTGTAGGCGCGCTTGACGGCAGAGATCGCCTCGGCGCTGAAGCCACGACGACGCAGGCCTTCGGAGTTGACCCCGAACGGCTTGGCGTAGTTGCCGGCAGCCATCACGTAGGGCGGCACGTCCTTGTTCAGGGCAGCGCAGCCGCCGACGAAGGCGTGGGAGCCGACGCGGCCGAACTGGTGAATGGCAGACAGACCGCCGAAGATCACGAAGTCACCGATGTGCACATGGCCCGCCAGGGTGGCGTTGTTGGCGAAGATGCAGTTGTCACCGATGATGCAGTCGTGGGCCACGTGAACGTTGACCATGAACAGGTTGCCGCTACCCACCTTGGTCAGGCTCTGGTCCTGGGTGGTACCGCGGTGCACGGTGCAGTTCTCGCGAAACACGTTGTTGTCGCCGATCTCGAGGAAGGTGCGCTCGCCGGCGTACTTCTTGTCTTGGCAATCCTCACCGATGGAGGTGTGCTGGAAGATCTTGTTGCCGCGACCGATCTTGGTCGGGCCCTTGATCACCACGTGGGAGCTCACCCAGGTGTTGTCACCGATTTCCACCTCGGCGCCGATGACGGTGAAGGGGCCGATTTCAACCCCTTTGCCGATGACGGCAGACTCATGGACGATGGCGGTGTCGTGGATGATGGCAGTCTGATCGATCACGGTTATACCTCGCGCTTGGCGCACATCAGTTCGGCAGTACAGACCACTTCACCGTCGACGGTGGCGACACCGGTGAACTTGGCGATGCCGCGACGCTCCTTCAGGAACTCCACATCCAACACCAGCTGATCGCCGGGGCCCACCGGGCGCTTGAAGCGGGCATTGTCGATGGAGGCAAAGTAGTAGAGCTCGTTGGGTGACGGCTTGCCCACCATGGTGAAGGCCAGGATACCGGTGGCCTGGGCCATGGCTTCCAGGATCAGCACGCCGGGGAAGACCGGCTTGGCCGGGAAGTGGCCCTGGAAGATCGGCTCGTTGAACGAAACGTTCTTGATGGCGCGCAGGGTCTTGCGCTCATCGCTGATCTCGTAGTTTTCCACCTTGTCCACCATCAGGAACGGATAACGGTGGGGCAGCAGATCCATGATTTCCTGGATGCCCAGGCTCTTCTTTTCAGTAGTCAAAACAGTACCCTATACCAATCGTGATTATTCTTGATCCAGCTTTTTCTCAAGCTTGCTCAACCGCTTGTGCATCTCTTCGATACGCATCACCCGGGCGGCGGTCTTGCGCCACTCTTTATTGGTTTGCAGGGGGATGCCGGAAGAGTAGATACCGGGCTCGGTGATGGGACGCATCACCATGGCCATGCCGGTGACGGTGGCCTGGTCGCAGATCTCCATGTGCCCGTTAAAGACGGAGGCACCACCAATGATACAGTATTTGCCGACCTTGAGACTACCGGCCATCACGGTGGAGCCCGCCACGGCAGTGCCGTAGCCGATCTCGACGTTGTGGGCGATCTGGCACTGGTTGTCGATGATGACGTTGTCAGCGATGCGGGTATCTTCCAGCGCACCGCGGTCGATGGTGGTGCAGGCACCGATCTCGACCCGGTTGCCGATGGTCACGCCGCCGAGCTGGGGGATCTTGATCCACTCGCCGCGCTCGTTGGCATAACCGAAACCATCTGCCCCGATCACGGTGCCGGCCTGTACCAGACAGTCCGTGCCCAGGGTCACGTTATGATAGAGGGTGACGTTGGCCCACAACCGGGAGCGCGCTCCCAGTCGGGTATCCTTGCCAACGAAACAGCCCGGGCCGATACGCACATCGTCACCCAGCACGACGCCGGATTCGATCACCGCATTGGCCCCGATGGCCACTCTCTCGCCCAGTTGCACGTCCGCCGCGATGACGGCGCTCGGATGGATATCCATGGCCGGCTGCGGGGTGGTGTCCAGCAGTTGGGCAACCCGTGCAAAGCCCACGTAGGGGTCCTTGAGCACCAGGGCGTTGGTGGGGCAAAACGGCAGGTCTGCCTCGGTAATGAGCACGGCAGTGGCCTTGCTCTGCTCCAGAAAATGCCGGTATTTCTTGTTGGACAGGAAGGCTATCTCCCCCTCCCCGGCTTTTTCCAGTGTCGCGACCTTGCGAATTTCCCGGGTCCCATCCCCATGGACCTCGGCCCCCAGTTGCTGGGCCAGCTGTGCGAGAGTGAATGCCATCAATTAGTTGCTCTTGCTAACCTGAGAAATAACCTGGCCGGAGATGTCCAGCTTGCTGGCTGCATAAGGGGCGGCGTTGCGCTCCAGCACCAGATCGTAGCCATTGCTCTTGGCGATGGCGTCGATGGCAGCCTGCACCTTGGTCAGGATCTTGTTGCGCTCTTCGGACTGACGGCGACCGTTGTCCTGTTCAAACGCCTGACGCTTCTGGTTGAATTCCATCTGCAGCTTGGCCAGCTTCTCCTGGCTCTGCTTCTTCTGCTCGGCGCTCATGAAGGCTTCGTCCTTCTTGAACTTCTCGACCAGTGCCTGACCGTCGGACTCCAGCTTCTGCAGTTCACGCATGCGCGGCTCGAACTCGCCCTTCAGCTTCTTGGCAACGGCTTCACGCTGGGGCAGCTTTTGGAAGACTTCGCCCATGTCGACCACGGCGATCTTGGTCTCAGCGAAGGCAGAACCCATGCCGGCAGCCATCAGTGCAAAGCTCAAACCAGCTACTTTCAACGCTTTATTCACACTTACTCCTTGGTCCCTCGGTCGAGGGCTACCTGATTTACCTGATTGTGCAAGCGATCCACGAGATCGTCTTGTTACCTGGTGAGGCACGCAAACGCGCGACCCATCATGCTTCCCCCCGCCATGGCGGGGGGGCGTCCGCTCCCCTTAGAAGGTACGGCCGATGTTGAAGGAGAAGACTTCGGTGTCGTCCCCTTCGTATTTCTTGATTGGTCTTGCCAGCACGAACACCAGCGGGCCCATGGGAGAGAGCCACTGCAGCGACAGGCCGGTCGACATCCGGATGTTGCTCGGATCGGAGTAGTCCATCAGATAGTTGCAACCACTGAAGCAACGGTTCTGATACTGGCTGTAGTCGAAGTGGGTATCCCACACGGAACCGGCATCGATGAAGAAGCTGGTCCGCAGCTGGGGCTGATAGGTCTCGGAGGCAAAGGGCGTCGGCACGATCATTTCCAGCGAGGCCACCGCCAGGGCGTTGCCCCCGACCGAGCTGTCGGTGCCCTGGATGACGTCGTTGCCGCCCAGGTTATAGTAGTAGAGCGCCTTCGGACCCACGGTGTTGCTCTTGAAGCCACGCAGGGTGTCGAAGCCGCCGGCGTAGTAGTTCTCGAAGAACGGCAGGACGTGCTCGTAGTCGCCATTGCTGCCGTAGCCGTCGCCGTAGGAGGCGCGGGCCTTGGCCAGCATGACCCACTTGTGGTCGGCATCAAACGGGAAGTAGTGAGCATCTTCGGCGTTGAGCTTGAAGTACTGCAGATCCATGCCGGGCACCGTCACCTTGGCGTTCACCCGCTGGCGATCACCGGAGGTCGGGAACTGACCCTTGTTGAGGGTGGAGCGGGTCCAGCCGGCGGTGACGTCCACGGTGTTGAACACCATGCGGTTGTCGCCATCCAGATTGCCGTTGTAGACCTTCCAGAACTCGTCCACCTGTACATAGGGGTTGGGCTGGGAGAGCTTGTTGTTCTCGTAGCCCAGGCTGAAGTCGAGACGGTTGTTCTCGTTGACCGGGAAGCCGCTGGAGAGACGGAAACCGACGGTGGTGTTCTCGTAGTCCACGATGTTGGCGTCGGCCGCACTGAACTTGTTGTAGTAGAGACGGCCGCCCAGGCTCACCCCGTCCACGGTGAAGTAGGGGTCGTTATAGCTCAGGTCGACGCTCTTGGAGTAGTCGTTGGTGCTGGCGTTGATGCCAATCTTCTTGCCGGTCCCCATGAAGTTGTCCTGCTGCAGACCTGCCTGCAGGCTCAGACCCGACTCGGTGCCGTAGCCGATACCGGCGTTGATGGACCCCGCCGGCTGCTCCTTGACCTTGAAGTCCAGATCGACCTGGTCATCGCTGCCCGGCACCCGCTTGGTGTCCACTTCCGCGGTCTCGAAGAAGCCGAGGCGGTTGAGACGGGTCTTGGACTGCTCGACGTTGTCGGAGGAGAGCCAGGTGCCCTCCATCTGGCGCATCTCGCGACGCAGCACTTCGTCCTTGGTGGTGACGTTGCCGCTGAAGTTGATGTTGCGCACATAGACCCGGGGACCCGGCTCCACGTTGACGATGAGCTCCACTTCCTTGGTCTGGTCGTTGATCTGGGGGAAGGTGACCACTTTCGGATAGGCGTAGCCGTAACGGCCGAGGAACTTGGAGAGCACCTCTTCGGTATGGGTTACCTGGCTGGCGGAGTAGACGCTGCCCGCCTCGATGGGGATGAGGCCCTTCATCTCGCCGCCGCGGTCGATGAGGTCGCCCTTGAGCTGGATGCCGGAAACCTTGTACTGCTCCCCTTCCTTGACGTTGAGGGTGACATAGACCCCCTTCTTGTCCGGGGTCATGGAGACCTGGGTGGACTCCTGGGTGAAGCGGATGTAGCCGCGGTCCATGTAGTAGGAGCGCAGTACTTCGATGTCACCGGCCAGCTTCTGCTTCTGGTAGCGCTGATCGCCGGTGAAGTTCCACCAGGGCACGTCGTCCTTGAGGGAGAGCTGGGCCAGCAGCTTCTCTTCCGGGAAGACGTTGTTGCCGACGATGTTGATCTGCTGGATCTTGGCCGCTTCCCCTTCCACGAAGGTGAACTTGAGGTCGACCCGGTTGCGCGGCAGCGGGGTGACGATGGCCTTGACCTTGGCGGAGTACTTGCCCACACCGTAGTAGAAATCTTCCAGCCCTTTCTCGAGGGAGCTCAGCACGGTGCGATCAAGCGGATCACCCACGCGGATCCCGGAGGATTCCAGGCTCTGGGTCAGTTGCTCTTCCTTGATGTCCTTGTTGCCGGAGAACTCGATGCTGGAGATGGTCGGGCGCTCCTTGACCACCACTTGCAGCACCTGACCGTCGCGATAGACCTTGACGTCCTCGAAGTTGCCGGAGGCATAGAGCTTCTTGATAGCGTTCGCCAGGGATACGGAGTCGACGGAATCACCGACCCGCACCGGCAGATTCAACAGGGCGGCACCCAGGGTCACCCGCTGCAGGCCCTCGACCTGAATGTCTTGCACCACAAAAGAGGCCGGGGCAGCCTGAGCCAGGAAGCTGGCCCCCAGCAGGCAACTCAACACCAATGCTTTTTTAACAGCCATTTTGTTCTTATGTGTCCTTGTTGATGCTCTGGCCTCAGAGGCGAGCGAAATCATTAAACAGCGCAATGCCCATCAGTAACATCAGAATGGCGGCGCCTATCCTGAACCCAACTTCCTGAATTTTTTCCGATACCGGCTTGCCGGTGATCGCCTCGATGAGGAAATAGACCAGATGGCCACCATCGAGCACCGGCAGGGGGAACAGGTTGATGATCCCCAGGTTGACGCTGATGAGCGCCAGGAATCCGAGGAAATAGACCAACCCGTAATCGGCGCTGCTGCCGGCCCCCTTGGCGATGGAGATGGGGCCGCTCAGGTTGTCCAAAGAGACGATGCCACCGATCAGCTTGCCTATCATGTCGAAGGTCAGGGTGATCAGGCTCCAGGTCTTCTGGACCCCATGCCACAGGGCTTGCAAAGGCCCATACTGTAACAGAGTTCGATACTCATCCGGTAATGGAACCAGTTGCGGCGACAAGCCCACAAAACCGACCAGCTGGCCCTTCACTTTCTTCCCGTCCGGGGTCAGGGTCAGGGTCATCTCGCTGCCCCCGCGCTCCACCGTCACCTGCAGCGGCTGCGCCGGTGACTGCTGGACACGCTCGACAAACTGGGCCCATTCGGTGATGGCCTCTCCATCGACCCCCTTGATGCGATCCCCTATCTGAAGGCCGGCCTTCTCACTGGCGCTCGACGGCACCACGGCCTCCACCACGGGCAGCACCTTGCCACCGAGGGGCACTATCCCGAGGCTCCCGATGGGAGACTCCTTGTCGGGGTCAAACTTCCAGCCTGCCAGCTGCAGGGTCTTGTCCACTGCATAGCTGGTGTTGGCCGCCTTGAGCTTGAGCTGGACCGAGTCATCACCAAGGTGGCTGATGAGGGCGTAGGTGACGCTCTCCCAGTCACCGGTCTCCTCGCCGCCGACGCCGACGATCTCCATGCCGGGCAGGATGCCGGCCTCTGCCACGATGGAGGCGGGACGCACCTCGCCCACCACGGGTTTGACGCTCGGCACCCCTATCATGAACATCAGCCAGAAGGCGAACAGGGCGAACACGAAGTTCGCCATGGGGCCGGCCGCGACGATGGCCATCCGGGCCCAGACGCTCTTGTGGTTGAAGGCCTGCGCCTCCTCCCCCGGCTTGAGTTCGTCGACCCGGCCATCCAGCATCTTGACGTAACCGCCAAGGGGGATCAGGGCCAGCACGTATTCGGTGCCATCCTTGCCAAGGCGACGCCAGATGGCCTTGCCAAAGCCGATGGAGAAGCGCTCCACCTTGACGCCGCAACGACGAGCCACCCAGAAGTGGCCAAATTCATGCACCGCCACCAGCAGCCCGAGGGCCACGATGAAGGCGCCGATATTCCACAGAAGCCCGCCCATCAGCCGCGTACCTCGCGGTCATGTCCAGTCCTGCGCTCGAGAGCATGGAGAGGGGCTGGCTGCCACCACAGTCCGTTCATACGGCAAGCTCCTTTATCAGTTGCTGGGCACGGGCTCGGGCCGTACCGTCCAGGGCGATGAGATCCGCCAGAGAGCCGGCGGCACTGCTGCCCAGCTCGGCCATGACGGATTCGTTGACTCTGGCAATATCCATAAATCCGATCCGCTCTGCAAGAAAAGCCGCGACGGCCTCCTCGTTGGCGGCATTGAGGGAGGTGGTCGCCCCCTGCCCCTGCTGGCACGCGCTCATGGCCAGCGCCAGACAGGGATAGCGCTCATAGTCGGGCCGGATAAAGCTGAACTCTCCGACACTGAAGAAATCCAAAGGTTCCACACCGGACTCGATCCGTTCCGGATAAGCCAGAGCGTGGGCAATGGGGGTGCACATGTCCGGGTTGCCGAGCTGGGCCAGTACGGAGCCATCCTTGTACTGCACCATGGAGTGAATGACGGACTGGGGGTGGATCACCACCTGGATCTGCTCGGGGGCCGCATTGAACAGCCAGCGCGCCTCGATGTACTCCAGCCCCTTGTTCATCATGGTGGCGGAGTCCACCGAGATCTTGGCCCCCATGGACCAGTTGGGATGGGCAATGGCTTGCGCCGGGGTGACATGGTGCAGTTCACCCACATCGGCATAGCGGAAAGGTCCACCGGAGCCGGTCAGCAGGATCTTGCTGATCCCCGCCCCGGCCAGATCGCAGAAACCGGGCTGGCGCTGCACGTCGACCGGCAGGCACTGGAAGATGGCGTTGTGTTCGCTGTCGATGGGTAGCAGCTCGGCGCCGTGCTCGCGCACCGCCTCCATGAAGAAGGCGCCTGACATCACCAGCGCCTCCTTGTTGGCCAGCAGAATGCGCTTGCCGGCGCGCACGGCAGCCATGGTGGGTGCCAGACCCGCCGCACCGACAATGGCCGCCATCACGCTGTGGGCATCGGGGTGAGCAGCCACGTCGCACAGGGCTGCCTGACCGGACAACACCCGGGTGGTGCTGCCGTGAGCCTTGAGCCGACCCGCCAGATCGCTGGCGGCGCCTTCGTCCATCATGACGGCGAACCGGGGGGAGAATTCGAGACAGTCGCGCAGCATGGCATCCACGCTGCGGGCAGCGGTCAGCGCCAGCACCTGCCAGCGCCCGGGGTTGTGGCGCAGTACCTTGAGGGTGCTCTGACCGATGGAGCCTGACGCTCCCAGGATCACCAGGTTTTGCATCAAGACTCCTGATTGGGTAACAGACTGATGGAGCGGGACGCTCCCGGGATCATCAGTGCGCGAAACATCAAAACTCCGGACCGAGCAACAGGTAGCTGAGCAGGAAGACGGGCAGCGCCGCCGTCAGGCTGTCGATGCGATCGAGAATGCCCCCATGGCCCGGCAACAGGGTGCCGGAATCCTTGATGCCGGCTTCCCGCTTGAACATGCTCTCGGCCAGATCGCCGAGCACGGAGGCCAGCACCGCCAGCAGGGAACAGAGCAGCACGGTGCCCATCTTGGCAGGCACGAAGCCCATGAACCAGGTCACGCCGATGGCCAGCAGGCTGGCGGTAAACAGCCCACCCAGCATGCCTTCGATGGTTTTACCCGGGCTCACGGCCGGTGCCAGCTTGTGTTTGCCGAACGCCTTGCCGAAAAAATACGCGCCTGAATCTGCCGCCCAGACCAGTCCCATCACGAACAGCAGGATCCAGGCCCCCATCATGGGGTCGTGGTAGAAGTTGTAACCGCGAATGGCCACCAGGGACCAGAAGAAGGGAACCAGGGTCACCAGACCGAACAGGGACTTGAGCCAGATGGATTCACGCCACAGCCTGGCGCTTTGCGGGTAGCGCAGCACCAGCAGCAGCCCCAGCAGCCACCAGCTGACGGCGGTCCAGAGCACGCCCATCACCAGCGGATGCAGTTGGGGGATCCAGAGTTGCTCCACGGGCACCCAGAACAGGCTGGCCCCCAGCAGCAGACAGAACACCAGCGGCAACCACTGTTGCGGCTGGGCAGTGACGAAGGCACTCCACTCACGGCTGGCCAGCAGAAAGACCAGGGCGGCGAGCAGGGCAAAGAATTTCAACGGCAGAAAAAACAGCGCCCCCAACACCAGGGGTACTAACAGTAATGCGGTAATAATTCGTTGTTTTAGCAAAAGAAACCTCTCTCTTGGGAGCGGGGTTTAGCCGGTCTGTTGCGCGGCGATCAATTCCCGGATCTGTTCACCCGTACACCCGAAGCGACGCTCGCGAGCAACGAAGGAGGCAACTGCCCCACTGAACTCGGCCTCGTCAAAATCGGGCCACAGGACCGGGGTAAAATAGAGTTCGGCATAGGCGAGCTGCCAAAGGACAAAGTTGCTGATGCGATGATCCCCGCCGGTGCGGATCAGCAGATCCACGGGGGGCAGATCAGCCATGCAGACATGACGACCCAATGCCGCCTCGTCGACCGCCTCGGCATCCAGTTCACCCGCCGCCACGGCGCGTGCCAGGGTCCGGGCCGCCTGGGCGATGTCCCACTGACCGCCATAGTTGGCGGCGATATTGAGGGTCAATCCCTGATTGTTGGCGGTCAGGGCCTCGGCCTTGGCGATCTTGGCCTGCAGCCGCTCGCTGAAGCGGGCAGTGTCGCCAATCACCCGAAGGCGAATGCCGTTGCTGTGCAACTTGCTCACCTCGCGACCCAGCACCGTCATGAACAACTCCATCAGGGCGTTGACTTCCCCTTCCGGACGGCGCCAGTTCTCGCTGGAAAACGCAAACAGGGTCAGCGCCTCCATCTTGGCACGGGCGGCAAAGGCCACGGCCTCACGCACGGATTTCACGCCCGCCTTGTGCCCGGAAACCCGCATCTTGCCGCGGTTCTGGGCCCAGCGACCATTGCCATCCATGATGATGGCGACGTGACGGGGCAAGGACGAGCTGGCGCTATCGCCTAGCGCTGCCAAAAGCGACATTCATTTCTCCCACAAAGACAAAAGCGCCGTGCAGGGGCACTACACGGCGCTCGTAATATACCTGTCGGAGGCTTAGATTTCCATTAGCTCCTTTTCCTTCACAACCAGGGCGTCATCCACCAGCTTGATGAAGGTATCGGTCAGCTTCTGGATCTCTTCCTGGGCGCGACGGTCGTCGTCTTCGGAGATCTCTTTCTCTTTCAGCAGGGCTTTCAGGTCGGCGTTGGCATCGCGACGGATGTTGCGAATGGCAACCCGGGCACCTTCGGCTTCGGCACGGACGATCTTGGTCAGATCACGGCGACGCTCTTCGGTCAGCGGCGGCAGCGGCACGCGCAGAGTCTGGCCGTTGCTGGACGGGTTCAGGCCCAGATCGGAGGTCAGGATGGCTTTTTCCACCGCCTGGATCATGGAGCGATCGAAGATGGATATGGAGAGAGTACGGGCATCTTCTGCCACCACGTTGGCCAACTGCTTCAGAGGAGTGGCAGCACCGTAAT
Organism: Aeromonas sp. QDB63; assembly: GCF_027707425.1. Taxonomy (NCBI): domain Bacteria; kingdom Pseudomonadati; phylum Pseudomonadota; class Gammaproteobacteria; order Aeromonadales; family Aeromonadaceae; genus Aeromonas; species Aeromonas sp. QDB63. The sequence goes on along the minus strand of NZ_JAPCIS010000006.1, from coordinate 131,775 downwards.
ACTCCACCTGGATGCCGTCGAGCAGGCTCGGGTGAGCACGGCCGGTACGGATCTTGGACATCTGGGTCTTGAGCGACTCGACACTCTTGCCCATGCGGTCCTTGGCGTCGTTTTTAATCTCGTTGATCACAGTGGTTTTCCTTTTGGCGAACGAGCCGACAGGCGGCTCGTATCTATCTTGTTGACTGGCGTAATGGACAAGCGAGCCTGGGGCTCACACTTGCCTTACTTGCTGGCCTGGTGGATCAGGGTACCTTCCGGCTCACCCATGATCACGCGGCGCAGCGCGCCCGGTTTGTTCATGTTGAACACCCGGATCGGCAGATCGTGGTCGCGGGCCAGGGTAAAAGCAGCAAGATCCATCACTTTGAGTTCTTTTTCAAGAACTTCATCATAACTCAGTTCCTGATAGAGCACGGCATCCGGGTTCTTGACCGGGTCATCGGTGAACACGCCATCGACCTTGGTGGCTTTCAGCACGACGTCGGCTTCGATCTCGATACCGCGCAGGCAGGCTGCCGAGTCGGTGGTAAAGAAGGGGTTGCCGGTACCGGCAGAGAAGATCACCACCTTGCCGGCGCGCAGCTGGCTGATGGCTTCGGCCCAGCTGTAGGAGTCGCAGACCCCTTGCAGGGAGATGGCCGACATCAGGCGGGCATTCACATAAGCACGATGCAGGGCATCACGCATGGCCAGGCCGTTCATGACGGTCGCCAGCATGCCCATGTGGTCACCCACCACGCGATTCATGCCTGCCTTGGCAAGGCCGGCACCACGGAACAGGTTGCCGCCACCGATGACCAGACCGACCTGAACACCCAGCTCAACCAGCTCTTTGATCTCTTGGGCCATCCGTTCCAGCACCGCCGGATCAATGCCGAAACCCTCGGATCCTTGCAGGGCTTCACCACTCAACTTCAGAAGAACACGTCTGTATGCAGGCTTGGGATTGGTACTCATGTCACTGATTCCTGGTCATATAAAGACCGCGACATAAGTCGCGGTCTGGGGAAACGGAAAAACCGGTTCGATTAGGCCTTCTGAGCGGCCGCGATCTGGGCTGCTACTTCAGCAGCGAAGTCGGTCTCTTGCTTCTCGATGCCTTCGCCCACTTCGAAACGGGTGAAGGAAACAACGTCAGCGCCTTCTTTCTTCAGCAGCTCGGCAACGGTCATGGAAGGATCTTTCACGAACGGTTGACCAGTCAGGGAAACCTCACCGGTGAACTTCTTCATGCGGCCTTCAACCATCTTCTCGGCGATCTCTTTCGGCTTGCCGGAGTTGATGGCGATGTCGATCTGGATTTCGCGCTCTTTGGCAACGACTTCAGCAGACACGTCTTCCGGTTTGACGAATTGCGGGCTGTTGGCAGCAACGTGCATGGCCAGATCTTTGGCCAGCTCGTCGGTACCGCCAACCAGCTTGGTGATAACACCGATGCGGGAGCCGTGAACGTAGGTGCCCAGGTTGTCACCTTCAACCAGCATCACGCGACGCAGGTTCATGTTCTCACCGATCTTGGCGATCAGGTTGGTGATGGTCAGCTCGACGGACTCGCCGTTGCCGAAGTCGGCGGCTTTCAGCGCGTCAACGTCAGCGATTTTCTGGGTAGCAGCGATCTCGACGATCTTCTGACCCATGGCCAGGAAACCGGCATCCTTGGAAACGAAATCAGTCTCGCAGTTCAGCTCGATCATGACGGCAACGTTGCCTTCGGTACGGGCGAAGATCACACCTTCAGCGGCGATACGGCCAGCTTTCTTGGCGGCCTTGGCCTGACCGGATTTACGCATGTTCTCGATAGCCAGCTCGATATCACCGTTGGCTTCTTCCAGCGCTTTTTTGCAATCCATCATGCCAGCGGCGGTGCGCTCGCGCAGTTCTTTTACCAGGGCGGCAGAAATGTTTGCCATGTCCAGTATCCTCGGTCTTGAATTGACAAGAAACAGGGGCCACAAGGGCCCCTGCTAACCAATTACATCAGCTTGGTTAATAAGGGCTTTTCAGTCCTTATCAATTACTCAGCTTCAACGAAGCCATCTTGTTCGGCTTGAACAACGATGTCCTGCTCGCGGGCTTCCAGAACGGTGTCAGCAGCAGCGTTCAGGTACAGCTGTACGGCACGGATAGCGTCGTCGTTACCCGGGATGACATAGTCAACGCCGTCCGGGTTGGAGTTGGTATCAACGATGGAAACTACCGGGATACCCAGGTTGTTGGCTTCTTTGATAGCGATGTGCTCGTGGTCGGCATCGACAACGAACAGAACGTCAGGCAGGCCGCCCATGTTCTTGATACCACCCAGGCTCTTCTCCAGCTTTTCCATTTCGCGAGTACGCATCAGCGCCTCTTTCTTGGTCAGCTTGTCGAAGGTACCGTCTTCGCTCTGGGTTTCCAGATCTTTCAGGCGCTTGATGGACTGACGAACGGTTTTCCAGTTGGTCAGCATGCCGCCCAGCCAGCGGTGGTTAACATAGAACTGGTCGCAACGCTCAGCGGCTTCTTTGACGGCTTCAGACGCGGCACGCTTGGTACCTACGAACAGTACCTTGCCTTTCTTGGCAGCTACGGAGCTGATGAAGTTCATGGCATCGTCAAACATCGGAACGGTTTTTTCCAGGTTGATGATGTGAACTTTGCTGCGGGCGCCGAAGATGTAGGACTTCATTTTCGGGTTCCAGTAACGAGTCTGGTGACCGAAGTGAACGCCGGCTTGCAGCATGTCGCGCATAGAAACTTTAGCCATTTTATACCTCTGTATTGGGGTTAGGCCTCCACACATCCCATATAACCGACCCGTTAAGGCACCCCGGCATATGTGTCGATGTGTGTGTGTTGTTGAGTAAGGGTGATGGCATGAGGACACGAGTTCCCCATTCCGGCGCGCTTTATACCATAACTTTGGTCATGACACCACCAGCCCGGGTGCTAAAAATGAATCCCGGATCATGGTGCGACCGCCTGATGACGTTGCGATGACGATCACACTGGAAGTAAACGGGGGTTGGGGATAAAATTTCGCCCTGATTGCAAACGCATCTATTTTTCATTACCTGGTTGTTGGGCATCGGCAGGATGCGCAATCAGGCCCCAAGAGAGATCCCATGTCCATTAAAATCAAGACACCGGAAGAGATTGAAAAAATGCGTGTCGCCGGCCAGCTGGCCGCCGACGTGCTGGTCATGATCGCCCCCCACGTCAAGGCGGGCGTCACCACAGACGAACTGAATACCCTCTGCCACGACTACATCGTCGACGTGCAGCAGGCCATCCCCGCGCCGCTCAATTACCACGGCTTCCCCAAGTCCATCTGCACCTCAGTGAACGATGTCATCTGCCATGGCATCCCGAACCACAAAAAGCTGCGGGAAGGGGACATCATCAATCTGGATATCACCGTCATCAAGGATGGCTATCACGGCGATACCTCCGCCATGTTCATCGTGGGCCAGACCACCCCCCTGCGCCGCCAGCTCTGCAAGGTGGCCCAGGATAGCCTCTATGCAGCCATCAAGCGGGTGCGCCCGGGCATGTGCATCACCGAGATCGGCGCCGTCATCCAGCCCATCGTCGAGCAGGCCGGCTTCTCCGTGGTACGCGACTACTGCGGCCATGGCATCGGTGCCGAGTTCCACGAAGAGCCGCAGATCCTCCACTACCGCAACGGCGGCAAGCTGGAGCTGAAAGCAGGCATGTGCTTCACCATCGAGCCCATGGTCAACAGCAAGAAGTACCACTGCAAGGTCAATCCGAAGGATGGCTGGACCGTCACCACCAAGGACGGCGGCGACTCCGCCCAGTGGGAGCACACCCTGCTGGTGACCGAGGATGGCTGCGAGGTCCTGACCCTGCGCCCCGACGACACTATCGAGCGTTTTATCCGCCACGTTTGACATTCAACCCCGGCCGCGCGCCGGGGTTGCTCTTTACCCGGCCCGACCGAGAGTGTGACATGCCATGGATGCCAGCCTGCTTTCTCCCCATCTGCTCCCAGACGATCAGCTCACCCGTGACAACTGCAAGGAGTACCTGAGCCGCTTTCTCGCCTGGCTGCACGAGCGCTTCGACGCCGGTGACAACATCATCGAACTAGTGGCCACCCGCTCCGAATACATGGACGCGCTGCTGACCAGGCTCTGGCACAAGTTCGGCTTCGACAGGACCGAGCTCACCCTGATCGCGGTAGGCGGCTATGGCCGCGGCGAACTCCATCCCCACTCCGATATCGACCTGCTGATCCTCTACGAAGGAGATGAACTGGACGAGGTGCTGGGGCTTCGCATCGGCGAGTTCATCACCCTCTTGTGGGATCTCAAGCTGGAAGTAGGGCAGTCGGTGCGCAACGTGGCCGAGTGCATCGAGCAGGGCCGCAACGACATCACGGTTGCCACCAACCTCATCGAGGCCCGTTACATCACGGGTCGCCTGGCGGGATTCGAGCAGTTGCAGGCGGCCACCCAGCCCCAGCACTTCTGGCCGAGCGAAGCCTTCTTTCGTGCCAAACGCGAAGAGCAGGCCCTGCGCCACCAGCAGTTTCTCGGCACCGCCTACAAGCTGGAGCCGGATCTCAAGAACAATCCCGGGGGGCTTCGCGACATCCAGACCCTGGCCTGGGTCGCCCGCCGCCACTTCGGCGCCACCACCCTGTTCGAGATGACCAGCCACGGTTTTCTCAACCGGGCCGAGTACCGGGAATTGCTCGACTGCCAGAACTTCCTGTGGAAGGTGCGCTTCGCCCTGCACATGGCCATCAACAAGGGGGATAACCGCCTCTTGTTCGACCGCCAGCGTACCGTGGCCCAGATGCTGGGGTTCGAGGGGGAAGGAAACGGCCCGGTCGAGCAGATGATGAAGCGCTTCTACCAGACGGTGCGGCGGGTGGCCGAGCTCAACGAGATGCTGCTGCAACTGTTTGACGAGGCCATTCTCGGCAACACCGCCATGGACGTGCGCCGCATCAGCGACGAATTCCAGCTGCGCGGCCACCTCATCGATGCGGTGGACTCCGAGCTGTTCGGCCGGGATCCTGCCGCCATCCTGCGACTCTTCTACCAGATAGCCCAGCACCCGGAGATCGCCGGCATCCACTCCGCCACCTTGCGCCAGTTGCGCGAGGCCAGACGCACCCTCAACTGCTGGCTGCAAGATCTACCCGAGTGCCGCCGTCTCTTCATGGCGCTCCTGCGCCACCCCAACGGCATCGGCCAGCCGCTCACCCTGATGCACAAGTACGGGATCCTCGCGGCCTACCTGCCCCAGTGGAACCTCATCGTCGGCCAGATGCAGTTCGACATGTTCCACGCCTACACGGTGGACGAGCACACCCATCGGCTGCTGCAGAACATCCATCGCTTCCCGAATCCAGCCAGCCGCCAGACTCACCCGCTCTGCCACGAGGTGTTCACCCAGTTGCGCAAGCCCGAGCTGCTCAGCATCGCCGCCCTCTTCCACGACATCGCCAAGGGCAGGCGTGGCGATCATTCCGAACTCGGGGCCGTGGATGCGCTGGAATTTTGCCAGTTGCACGGGCTGGATCGCTACGAGAGCCGACTGGTCGCCTGGCTGGTGCGCCACCATCTGCTGATGTCGGTCACCGCCCAGCGCCGCGACATCTACGACCCGGACGTGGTCACCGACTTCGCCCAGAAGGTGCGGGATGAATTGCACCTCGACCTGCTCTATTGCCTGACCGTGGCCGACATCTGTGCCACCAACGACAGTCTGTGGAACGACTGGAAGGGCACCCTGCTGCGCGAACTCTACTTCGCCACCCAAAAGGCCCTGCGCCAGGGGTTGGAAAACCCGCCGGACATGCGCCTCAAGATCCGTGAAAACCAGCGCCAGGCCAGGCAGATCCTGACCCAGCGCGAGGTGCCACAGGAGGCGGTCACCGCCCTCTGGAACGACTTCAAGGCCGATTACTTCCTGCGCCACAGCCCGGAGCAGATCGCCTGGCACTGCCGCAAGATCATCGCCCACGGTGACAACCCGGCCCCCCTGGTGCTCATCGGCAAGCATCCCATACGGGGCGGTAGCGAGGTGTTCATCTATTGCCGCGATACCCCCAACCTCTTTGCCACCGTGGCTTCGGCACTGGATCAGAAGAACCTCAGCATCCACGACGCCCAGATCATGAATTCGCGCAACGACTATGTGCTCGACACCTTCATCGTGCTGGAACCGAACGGCGAGCCCATCAGCCCCAACCGTACCGCCACCATCAAGAAGGCGCTGGAGAAAGCCCTTCAGGAGCCGGGCAAGCTGGTCCTGCGCAGCAAGCCCCTGTCTAGACGCCACCGCCAGTTCAGCGTGCCGACCAGGGTGGTCTTCCTGCCCCACAAGGGGGAAAACCGCCACACCCTGCTGGAGCTGACGGCCCTAGACACTCCGGGCCTATTGGCCCGTATCGGTGCCGTGTTCCAGCAGTGCGGCCTCTCCCTCCATGCCGCCAAGATCACCACCATCGGTGAGCGGGTGGAGGACTTCTTCAGCCTCACCACCCTGACCGGAGAGCCGCTGAACCCGGAGGAGCAACAGGCCCTCGAGGAGAGGCTGGTCAATCAGCTCAACCCCCAGGAACCGGTTGGCGAGAGTGCCTGACACGCTCGGATGAAGCCTCGAAAGAGGCTTTTTGACGTATTGATTCCTCAATCAGAACAAATGGTTGGACCACTCAAGTACAATAAATCGCCCTGATTCTGAAGAAATCGGCGAGAGCCCTTAAAAACGATTGGAAAAGTGTGATACAACAAACAGAATTTTATAAAGGAAACCTGTCATGACCCAGTTGCAACAGACCATCGAAGCGGCCTTCGAGCGCCGTGACTCCATCACCCCCGGCTCCGTCGATGCCGCCACCAAGGCCGCCATTCTGGAAGCCATCGACCTGCTGGACTCCGGCAAAGCACGGGTTGCCGAGAAGATTGCCGGCGAGTGGGTCGTCCACCAGTGGCTGAAGAAGGCCGTGCTGCTCTCCTTCCGCATCAACGACAACGGCATCATCAAGGGCGACGATGCCCAGTACTACGACAAGGTTCCCCTGAAGTTCTCCAACTACACCGAAGAGCAGTTCAAGGCTGCCGGTGTACGCGTCGTGCCGCCCGCGACCGCGCGCAAAGGCTCCTTCATCGCCCCGAACACCGTGCTGATGCCCTCCTACGTCAACATCGGCGCCTTCGTCGATGAAGGCACCATGGTCGACACCTGGGCCACCGTGGGCTCCTGCGCCCAGATCGGCAAGAACGTGCACCTCTCCGGCGGCGTCGGCATCGGCGGCGTACTGGAGCCACTGCAGGCCAACCCGACCATCATCGAAGACAACTGCTTCATCGGTGCCCGTTCCGAAGTGGTGGAAGGGGTGATCGTCGAGGAAGGCTCCGTCATCTCCATGGGGGTCTTCATCGGCCAGTCCACCCGCATCTATGACCGCGAAACCGGCGAAATCCACTACGGCCGAGTCCCGGCCGGCTCCGTGGTCGTTTCCGGCTCCCTGCCCTCCAAGTGCGGCAAGTACAGCCTCTACGCCGCCGTCATCGTCAAGAAGGTGGATGCCAAGACCCGCGCCAAGGTCGGCATCAACGCCCTGCTGCGCTCCATCGACGAGTAATCCACGCCGATGTCATCAAGGGCACCTCTGGTGCCCTTTTTCATGCCCGCTCTCATGGGTGGACGCCAACTCTCCTGCCCCACCAGCACTGCACACCCCCATGAGACGATACCGCTTATGGCAGTGCTGACAAGGCGTTCACCCCTCCCCCTTGGCTCGCTGATTAAAAAAGACCTTTTTGACACCAATTTGAATTTGGCGCGCCTGTCACAGGCAAGGCGTCCGGACTCGGGTAAGATAGAGGGGTCAGGATCGTTTCAAACCAAGGAAGCCCGATGTACGAGAATCTCAAGAGCCTGGGGATCCAGGAACCCACCTCGGTGGACAGCTACACCCTGCGCCAGGAAGCCAACCACGACATCCTCAAGATCTATTTCAAGAAGCAGAAGGGTGAATTCTTCGCCAAGAGCGTCAAATTCAAATACCCTCGCCAGCGCAAGACCATGCTGGTCGACTCGGGGACCCATGAGTACAAAGATGTCACCGAGATCAACGCCAACCTCAAATACGTGGTGGATGAGCTGGACAATCTGACCCAGGGCGGCCAGCCTTCCGCCGATCCGGACATCAAGCAGAAAATACTGCGCGACTTGCGTCATCTGGAAAAGGTGGTGCAGAACAAGATCAGCGAGATAGAACGGGATCTCGAAAAGCTTTAAGCCGGTCTGATGCAGCAAAGGCGCCCAGGGGCGCCTTTTTCATTGGGTCACACCATGCTGGCGCCGTCAGGAAAGCCCCCGCACATGTCCCGCCACCAAACGCAACCCAGCAAAAAGGGAGGCTTGCGCCTCCCTTTTCGGAACTCGGATATCGGAGCGACAATCAGTTGCTCTTCATCCAGATGTCCATTTCAGTTTTCAGGTTGTCGGACTTGGTGCCGAAGATGGCTTGTACACCGGAACCAGCCACCACCACACCGGCGGCGCCCAGCTTCTTCAGACCAGCCTGGTCAACCTTGGCCACATCCTTCACACCGACACGCAGACGGGTGATGCAGGCGTCCAGAGAGGCGATGTTCTCTTTGCCACCGAAGGCGGAGACCAGTGCAGCAGACATCTCGTCCTTGCTTTGACCGGCAGAGGACTCTTGGGCAGCTTCGTCTTCACGACCCGGGGTTTTCAGGTTCATGGCACGGATGACCACGGTGAAGACCACGTAGTAGATGACTGCGTAGACCAGACCCAGACCCACCAGCAGCAGCATGTTGTCGGCACGCGGAGATTGCACCACGAAGTCGATGAAGCCGTTGGAGAAGGTGTGACCGTGAACGACACCCAGCATGTTGGTCAGCACGTATGCCAGACCGGCCAGCAGAGCGTGGATGGCGTACAGTACCGGGGCCACGAACAGGAAGGAGAATTCGATAGGCTCGGTGATACCGGTCAGGAAGGAGGTCAGGGCAGCAGAAGCCATGATACCTACGATCTTGGCGCGGTTTTCCGGCTTGGCGGAGTGCGCAATGGCAAACGCGGCAGCAGGCAGACCGAACATCTTGAACAGGTAGCCACCCGCCAGCTGACCGAAGCCGTTGCCGGCAGCACGGGAAGCGTCATCAGCAGTCAGGAAGCAGGTCATGATGCCGTGTACGGTTTCACCGGCGGCGTTGACGCAAGTACCAGCCTGATAGAAGAACGGCACGTTCCAGATGTGGTGCAGACCGAACGGGATCAGGGAGCGCTCAACCACGCCGTAGATGCCGAATGCCAGGACCGGGTTCTGGTTGGCAGCCCAGTCGGAGAAGGCACCGATGGCACCACCAATCGGCGGCCAGATGAAGGAGAGCACGACACCCAGACCGATGGAAACGAAACCGGTGATGATGGGCACGGCGCGCTTGCCGGCGAAGAAGCCAAGGTACTCTGGCAGCTGGATCTTGTAGAAGCGGTTGAACGCCCAGGCAGCCACGCCACCGGCGAGGATACCACCCAGCACACCGGTATCGATCTTCTCGACACCCATCACAGGCGCCATCACAGTCAGGGTGGCGGTCATGATGCCGTAGCCGACGATGGCGGACAGGCCGGACACACCGTCGTTATTGGTGAAGCCAAGGGCGACGCCCACGGCGAACAGCAGAGCCATCTGGCCGAATACGGAACCACCGGCCTGCTCCATCAGTTGGGAGACGATTTCCGGCAACCAGCTGAAGTGGGCAGCCCCCACCCCCAGCAGAATACCTGCAACGGGCAAGACCGATACGGGCAGCATCAGCGCCTTACCGACCTTTTGCAGATTAGAGAAAGCATTTTTTAACATGTGTGCGCTCCTGAATGGATTTTTTTCCGACAACGACTCAGGGCAGTTTATTGATGACGATGTTCTTCATCCGTCACTGCGCCAAGTGAGTTTCCCGGGTTGCTTATTTTGACCAGCAGAATATAACCCAGCGGGGGTGGAAATGCCTCTGTCGGAAACAAGGGAATAATAAATTTGGAGGAGAGATCACAAGATAATAAATAAGCAGAGAGGGGACTATCTTGAATATTATTTCGCATTGTTATAGCTTCGCCGCAAAAAGAAATAAACCACTTCAAAATAAATCACAAAGAAACCAAATAATACTGAACAATACCCACCGTAACAAAATGTAACTTATTGCGGATTTATATTATCCAGTCTACCGATTAAAAAGGCCTCCAACAAGGGAGGCCTCCAATAAATATCGATTTTAATAAACCGAGATATTTAGGGAAAGTGCGAACAAGTATCCCAAGAACAAAAAATGAAAATTTTAGTCATTTAATATCAATGGGTTACCAGTAAATGCTCTCGTGCCATATGACTTATTCGCACCTTCCTTAGTTCTTCTGTGAACGTTTCACTGCATCAATAAAGACCGATTTCGCCTTGGTTGAACCTGCACGCTCGGCTTCATTCACGAGTTGCATCGCCTTGTCGATGTCACCGGCCTTCACCGCTTTCTCGATCTGGGCGTTGTAGAAGCTCTCGGTCTCGCTCAGCATGGCGGGAGCCGGTTTGCTCGGCGCTGCGGCAACGGCTGCCGTGGTGGCCGCCGTCGCAGCCACGGCAGTGGTAGCAGGCTTGGCCTGGCTCATCGCCACCTTGTCGGCGTATTCAGGCTTGAACACGGCTTCCAGGCCTTGTCCCTTGGCCATGTCCGTGACCTTGATCTGTACCAGACCCCAGGGCGAATGGGGGATCACGGGGTCCTTGATATCCGGCTCGACCGTGCCGTTGGCACGGGCAAAGGCTTTGGCGGGGTGCAAGATGGTGGTGCTGCCCGCCGTCTCGTTGGCTGGCGCATAGACCACCATATAGGTTTCAGTGGCGGGATTGCCCGGCATGCTGCGGTCCACAAACACACGCCCCTCAATCCTGTCGTTGTCGAGCAAGTGGGCTGGTTGATAGGCAAAGACCGACTCACCCAGCACGCGAGTCACCTTGAACTGGGCATCCAGCATGATCACCTTGGGAACCAGGACCGTCTTGCTGACCTGGGAGGCCAGGGTGATGGCCAGATTGCCGGTATTGGCCGGCAGACGATAGGCGGCAAAATAGCTCATGCCCTCGTCAAACTGATAACTGGGCTGCTTGCCGTCGATGGCCAGCAGCGTCTCGCCTTCCGGCAGGGAGACATAATTGAATTCGTTGAACCCTGTGCAACAACTGGTTGCCTGGGAGAGCGCCTGCTTGGCCTGATCGGCATTACTCAGAATGGAGGCGTGCTCCTGCACGGGCACCACCATGCTACCGGAACAACCGGCCAGCAGCGCGGTAACCATGGCCGCGATAGACATCTTTACCAGTTTCATTCTTCTTATCTCCATAACCCGGTTGCCACATCATGCGAAACAAAACTGCCCCCATAAGGGGGCAGTGACTAACTTAACTGAAGATATTGCTTACCACCAGGCTTCTGCTTGTACGCCAACCTGATAGGTGTCTTTGGAGGTGTTGCCTTCAAAGGCGTTCTGGTCTTCGGTGTTCTTCAGGTAGGTGGCGAACACGCGGATTTCCGGACGGGCCCAGAAGCTGGAGCCGGCAGACCAGGCCTGAGCCAGGGTCAGCTTGTAAGCGCCATCTTTGTCGGTGGTACCGGAAGTGGACTTGCTCTTGTCCTGGAAGTAGCCGCCTTCGAAGATGGTCTTGTTGAAGTCATCCCACTTGTACATCGGGCGAGCGACGACAGACATGGTTTCGTACTTGTCGTTGCCGTTCCACATCTCGTTGCCTACCCCGTAGACCAGCTGGTGACCCATCTCCCAGGAGTTGCCCATCGGGATGACGCCCCAGTTGATGATACGGTAGCCATCGGCACCGGCTTTGGCTTCGGCACCATACCAGGAACCGTCACCGTAGAAGGCCATGGTCTTGGAGTAGCCTTCGGTACCGTACTGCAGCACGGTCTTGTTGAAGCCACCGAAGATGCCTTGAGTCAGTTCGGCAGTCAGCATGACGCCGTTCTTCATGTTGTCGTTCTTCAGATCTTTCTGGGCGTCGGTCTCATTGACCAGGGCATACATGGCGCCCACTTCCAGAGAGCCGTCCTGCCACAGCGGGATGCCGGCATAACGCACGTCCAGGGTGTTGACGTTCAGATCTTCGTTCTTCTGGTAAACCGGATCACCGTTGCCATCTACACCAGTCTGGGTGTACTGACCGAAGACATCACCCGCGCTGCGGTCGTTTCGGACCCAGGCCAGGGAGAGCTTGCCAGGACCAGCCTGGATGCCTTCGATACCGGCGCCGGCACCGGAGATGTTCCAGTAGTAGAAGTCAGAGATGTGGATGTCGTGACGTTGGTAGAAACGCTTACCGGCCCACAGGGTGGCTTCCGGCGCGAAGCCCAGCAGCCCCTTGGCTTGCACGTTGAACTGACGCAGGGCGAAGTCGGAGTCGCCGTTGCACTGCTTGGCATCGAAGTTACAGACGGTGCCGGTACCTTCCCAGTCGTTGGAGCCGTTGGACGCCATGGCGAACATGGAGTCTACGTAGAAAGTCTTGCCATCTTTGTTGAAGACTTCCTGACCCAGCTGGACTTCGCCGTAGGTATCATTTTCGTTACCCAGACGACCAACCTTGTTGACGTTGTATTTGACCATGTCCCCGTCACCGGAAACACCGACACCGGAACGGAAGTAGCCGTGGAAATCAACGGCGAAGGCGGCTTGGGAAGCCAGGGCTGCGGTTACTGCTGCAGCGATCGGGAGCCACTTTGCTTTCATTTTCATTTTCCTTATTCCCGCTGAGAGGAGTGTGATCCTGATATTCAAGTTCTTATCACCGGAAAAACGTTTTGGTGATAACCGAGGTCGATTATAGGTACCCAAATTCCCTGCAAACATGAGCTGATTCACAAAACGATGACAAATCGCACGCCACCGACAGCCAAAGCCACAAAATGTCAATGAATTTTCATTTTTTGGCACCAACCACCCAAGATAAGCACAAAAAATAAAAACAATAACTAAAGAAAGCGCTTTCAAATATTAATTTGCAACGAGAGTTAAGTGATAAATCCATGTCGCAGTAGCAAAAACATGACTGAAATCGCTTTCAATGCGGAACTTTTAATTTTTCAATTTGTCGTGGTTGATGATGAATATGGCCAATCGCTTATCATCATTGGCGAGAAAAATAACCGGACGAAAGAGAGGATATATTTGGGGGCTGAGGCGTGACGCCCCAAAAATAAAACACCCCCGATAGCACACTCACGGAGGTGAATTTATTCTCGGGGAGAAGGGTCTGGCTACAGTCTATTTTCCCAGGTTTTCAACCAGGCCAGCGCCGCCACTTCAGGCTCATCTTCTACCGTCGCATCGATTTCCAGGTGCACAACCAGTGGCTCGGCAGCCAGCTCCTGCAACAGGGCATCCAGCGATCGCCCCGCTCCGCAGAAGTGTTCATAGCTGCTGTCTCCCATGGCGATGAGGGCATAGCGCCATCCCTTCATATAAGGAGCACGATCGGCCAGAGCACTGGCAAAGGACTGCAAATTGGGCGGTATATCCCCCTGCCCCGTGGTGGCGGTCACGATGAGCAGAAAGCGGGAGGCATCGATGTCGGTCAGCGCCGCGTCATCGAAGATCTGGCAGACATGGCCATCGGCTTGCAGGTGGTCACAGAGGGTCTCGGCCACCAGCATGGCAGAGCCGTAGACGGTGCCGACCAGGATGTCGATCTCGGCCATCAGCGACTCCTCAGGGACAGACATTGGGCCCGGCAAGACCGGGATGGGTAGGAAGAGCCCCCCTGAACAGGCGGGGGGTACGCGATTGCGCAGGCGATATCTCGTTGAGCCATAAGTCATTCCTCTGACGTACCTAGGTTACAGCATGCCACAGCCCGGTCAGAGGCAACAGATGGAAAGAGGCTCAGGCGCCGTAGTCTTGCTCGCTGGCAGGCCAGCCCAGACGGGCGAACAGACCCAGCACCTCGGGGCCCAGGGGCGCCTGGATCCGCATCGGCACCTTGAGCACCGGATGCTCGAAGCTCAGACGGTGCGCGATCAGCAGCAGGCGGTCGCACCCGTAGTGCTCGCGAAAGAAGCGGTTGTGTCGGCCATCCCCGTGGGTGGTATCACCGACGATGGGGTGGAACAGGTGATCCAGATGGCGGCGCAGCTGGTGCTTGCGCCCCGTCTTGGGAAAGAGGCGGACCAGGCTGTAGCGACTGGTGGGATGCTTCTTGGAGACGGCGAAGGGCAGCTCGACCTGATGCAGACGACGAAACGCGGTCACCGCCTCCTGGGCGGGGCGATCCGGGTCGCTGAAGGCATCGGCAATCTTGTCCAGCTGCTCCTTGAGCGGATAGTCGATGAGCCCCTCTTCGGGGGCCCATCCCCGCACCAGTGCCAGGTACTCCTTGTGGACCTGACGGGCAGCAAAGGCCTCGGTCAGGGTACGGGCCACGGCAGGATCGAGAGCAAACAGCAGCACACCCGAAGTGGGCCTGTCCAGTCGGTGCACGGGGTAGACATGACGACCCCCGATCAGATCCCGGGTCATCTGCATGGCGAAACGGGTCTCGGCCTTGTCGAGCCAACTGCGGTGCACCAGGAGACCGGACGGTTTGTTCACCGCCACCAGCCAGTCATCCTGATAGAGCAGAGTCGGCTGCAAGGCATCCGCTGTCCGGGTCTGCTCGTCCATCATTGTTCGACCACTTTGCCGGAGAGCAGCAGATCGAAACGGGCGATCAGACGAAGCAGGGCCTCGACCTCCGCCAGCTCCTCTTTATAGACCTCACTCGCCATGGGATAAAGGGAGACGCTGGTCGGCAGCGGAGCCTGCTGCACCACTAGCTGCTCCATGCGCGGGATCAGCACGAACTGCAGCCATTGATCGAAACTCAGGGTATCGACACAAAACGGCAGCTCGCTTGCCAGCGCCTCGCTCCCCGGATGGTCGGCTTGCCAGCGTTCCAGACGTTGCAACTCGGCAGTCAGCTCTCCCAGCAGACCGGCAACCAGCAGATATTGATTCATCTCGCTCACTTCCTCATCGCGGGCCCGGTCTGCGACGGGGCCCCACTCAATACGGCCATCAAAAAGGGGCGCTACTATACACCGACCCCGCAATGGCTGCCATGTTACCGTCACCTTCATCCCCTGCATCACCGCCTCTGGCTATCTGGTGCAGCCCCCTTATAATCGCCCGCATTATCTTCAAGCGGGATCTCTTCATGTCTTCCATCAACACCCTGACCGAGTTTCTGACCCAGGCCGATACCCAGTTCCAGCTGTTCGATCTGGGCCGCCAGGTGCGCCCGCTCCCCAGCGACCTCTTCGTGCGCATCGAGCAGCAGCAGGAGCCCTACCCCTGGCCGTTGCAGCAGCACGCCTGGCTCGGCGTGCACTTCTTCCAGCCGACCGAATCCAGGCACTACCTCTGGTTCCTCAAGTTCGCCCTTGATGAACGCGGCCTGCTCATCTCCAGCGGCCCCAAGCATTTCATGGATCAGGTGGTAGAGACTCTGGGCTACAAGCTCACCGGTGAACTGGACGAAGAGAAGGCCCAGCGTCTGGCGGACAACCCCTACACCTTCCGTCCGGCCGAGGCCAAGATGGCCAGTGTGCACGCCAAGCTGGCCCGCCAGCTGGAACAAGCCCCTTCCGCTTACTACGAGGCCCTCTGCCACTATCTGGCGGCGCCGGGGGAAGAGGGGTGGCAGGCCCTGGGACTGCAAGGGTTTGCAGATCTCGCGGAGCAGCTGCAGGTTGAACGCAACCTGGCACTGGTCTGCAAGGCCTTGCCCGTACTGCCGCAGGCCCCCCTCTACGCACTGTGCCAGAGCCTGGAGAACGCCCCCCTGCCTCCTGCCCTGCAAGGCGCATTGCTGGAGCGCATCGGCAAGGAGCAGGAGTGCGCCGAGCCTGACCCCGAAACCCTGGCCTATCTGTGCCGGGCACTGGCCTCCTGCCCGGGCAACGGACTGCGCACCAACAAGCTGCTGACCCTGCTGCAAACCCGGCCAAGCCCCTCCCTGCTCCTCGCCATCGCTGGCCGCCTCTGGCCCGATCTGAAACACCCCGAACTGCTCGGCCTGTTTCTGGAGCAGCTCGCCCTGCAACCCACCCAGTTCTTCAACCAGGTATTTGCCGAGCTCGTCACGCTACCGGCATTGCGCAATGATATGCTGGCAAAACTGCGTGACCCCGAACGCAGCGAGGCCCTGGGTCTGGCCATCGGTCGCCTGTTCGCTGCCACCTAGGCCCGACACAACGGCCCTGTTGCCTGAGGTGAACAGGGCCCCACACACATCACAGAAGGAACCCGCTGATGGGAGAAATGCTTGGGATCTTGCTGCTCGGCCTCGTTGGCTGGGCCTTCTGGCAACAGCGCCGCCAGGCGGAGTTGGCTTGGCAATACATGCGCCGCTACTGCCAGCACCACGACCTGCAACTGCTGTCGCTGGCGCGGACACACCGTGCCCTGGGGCACAAGCCCCTGCGCCTGCTCACCTACTACCAGTTCGAGTTCTCCAGCGACGGAGAGAGCCATTATCAGGGGCAGCTCTGCATGCAGGGGCTGCATGTCGCCGGTGTCGAACTGCCACCCCATCGTCTCCCCTCCTAGATTTGAGAGCACGGGGGCTGGCTATACTCTTCCACAGCCCCCTTCCAAGGAGTACCGACATGGAATTGCTCACCCATGACATGGCCGCCCTGTTTGCCCAGCTGGGGCTGGCCAGTGACGACATCAGCCAGCAGCGTTTTATCCGCGACCATCCCATCGATCGCCATACCCAGTTGCCCGACGCGCCGTTCTGGACGCCTTCCCAGGCAGACTTTCTGCGCGATGCCCTCAGCCACGACGCCGACTGGGCGGAAGCCATCGACCAGCTGGATGTGATGCTGCGCCAGGGGACCTGATCCCCCCACTCCCGGCGGCCAGCGTTGGGTCGACGCGGAGCCGCCAATCCCCTCCCTCTCGCCACCCACGCCCTTCGCTCCGCTTTCCTGATGGACAGGCTTTGATTAAGCTCTGTGCCACTATCCACCCGCAGCAAGACGGCCGTGCAGGAGCCAAGATGTCAGCCCAAGAGATCATCCAGATAGCCAACGAACTCAGTGCCAGGGGAATCACCCCCTCTACCGCCATGGTCAAGGCCCGCCTCAGCCATCCCGTGCCCATGGCCGAGCTGCTCAAGGTGTTGAGCCAGTGGAAACAACAACCCCAGCCCGCGTCGACAGCGCCCGCCCCCGCCAGTGCCCCCGAGGCATCCCCCTTGGCCACGGAACGCGTCACTCTTCAGCAACTGAGCGAACAGCTCGCCCGGCTGGAGCAGAAGGTCGATCGCCTCACCGACCTGCTGCTCAACCAGAAGCCGGATTGACCCATCGCCATGTATATCCTCGAACTCACCTTTGAGTGCTACCGCGATACCTCCCTCGGGGAGGCAGAGCGGGCCATTGTCCACTACCTCGACATGTTGCGCTATCAGGGGCAGATCCTGGGGCGGGAGTTTCCCACCAGCATGCACGAAGGCTATTTCGTCAGTCGGGTGGTCTGCCCGGAGCAGGACAGCCTGCACCCTGACAACCAGAGCGAGCTGGTCGCCCTTGCCGAGCAAGGTCTGCACCAGGCGGGCCTGCTCGCCCCCAAACTCCACCTGCAAGGGGCGGATCTGCTCTCGGACAGCACGGACCCGTGCGCAGAGCAGGGGGAGCGTCCCAGCTGGATGCTGCTCTACACCAGCTTCCTGCACAGTTGCTCTCCCCTGCGCTGTGGCGATCACTTCGCCCCCATCCCGCTCTATCGGCTGCCCGCCGTCGCCAACGGTGACCACAAGCAGATCATCAAGTGGCAGGAAGATTGGGAGGCCTGCGATCAGTTGCAGATGAACGGCTCCATCGCCGAGCACGCCGCCCTGCACGAAATCGGCGAGGTGGGCAGCCGCCTTCATCGCCGGGGCAGCGATCACGCCAGACGGCTGGAGCTCCTGAGCGGCATCCCCACCTATTACTATCTCTACCGGGTAGGTGGCCTGAGCACTACCGAAGAGCGGGCTCGCCCCTGCCCTGGCTGTGGTGGCCCATGGGCGCTGGCCGCCCCCCTGCACGAGATCTTCGACTTCAGGTGCGAGCCTTGCAGGCTGGTCTCCAACCTCTCCTGGGACTTCAAGGAGTAGGTGCCCACCGCGCACAATGGCGCATTAAAAAGAGAGGGCCTTGCCAGGTGGCAAGGCCCTCTCTTTTGGGGCATCACTGGGGCAAGGTTTCCAGTCGCGCCAGAAAGGCCGGCAACGAGGAGGCCAGCGTCAGGCGCCGCCCGGAGTCCAGCCACTCCAGCCACACCTGGCCGCTCTCGTTATCGAGGGAGACCAGCGTCATCTCGTTGCGGGTCGTGGCAATGAAGAGTGAAGGGGATCGCTTCAACTTGCGCAGCATCAGCAGGTGGCCGATGAGGTTCTCCTTGAGCAGATCCAGATCGGCATCGTTCCACGGCAGGATGAGTTCGATGCGCAACCCCTTGAAAGAGCAGGACAGAGGGCGGCTGAACCAGTGGCCAAACAGGGCGATGGCGCTGGGATGCAGGGTCAGCTCCAGGGCGTTCGCCATGGCCGTGAAGTCGGCTGCCTGCTCCCGCTGGAACGGACGCCAGGCGACCCGCCCCTCCCTGGGTTCATCCAGCTCGCAAGGAGAGCGCCAATCGGCCTCCCAGTCGCACAGGGGCAGCCCCCGCCTTCCTTCGCCATCGCGCTGCCAGCGTAAAAAGAACTGCTCCAGGGCAGACAGGACTTGATCCGACATCGATATTCCCCACAATAGCGGCCTCTGATGGCCGCAAGTACCTGATCGAAAAATCGGGCCATTGCACCATCAAACCCCTTATCAGACAAGCGTGAGCAAACCAGCATGAGCAAACAAGAGAGATACGCCGGCGCCAGTGCGCTGCAAGGCCTGAGCCTGGGGCAGCAGTCCGCCTACATCAGCCAGTACACCCCGAGTCTGCTGCAGCCCGTGCCACGCAGCCTGAACCGCGACGATCTTGGCCTGAGAGGTGAACTGCCGTTCCAGGGGTGCGACGTCTGGACCCTGTATGAACTCTCCTGGCTCAATGCCAAAGGCAAGCCCGTGGTTGCCATCGGGGAGGTCTTTGTGCCGGCCACCAGCCCGAATCTCATCGAGTCCAAGTCGTTCAAGCTTTACCTGAACTCCTTCAACCAGACCCGCTGCGACTCCCTGGAGGCAGTGCAAGCGCTGCTGGTTCAGGATCTGAGTGGCTGCGCTGGTGCCCCGGTGAGCGTCACCCTCTTCACCCTCGACCAGGCCCCCCACCAGATAGCCCAGCTGCCCGGTGAGTGCATCGACAACCTGGATATCGAGGTGGATGGCTACGAGTTTGACGAGACCCTGCTGCAAGGAGCCGCCGGTCGCGAGATCGTGGAGGAGACCCTGCACAGCCACCTGCTCAAGTCCAACTGCCTTGTGACCAGCCAGCCGGACTGGGGATCCGTGGTGATCCACTATCGCGGCCCGCGCCTCGACCGGGAGAAGCTGTTGCGCTACCTCATCTCGTTCCGCCAGCACAACGAGTTCCACGAGCAGTGCATCGAGCGCATCTTTACCGATCTCAAACACTTCTGCGCCCCGGAACAACTGACCGTCCATGCCCGTTACACCCGCCGCGGCGGCCTGGACATCAACCCTTTCCGCAGCGACTGGGAGCCGGTTCCGGCGAACCTGCGCCTCATTCGCCAGTAATCACCGGCGCCGCCATCCTGCGGGCTGCGGCCCGCTGCGCATCACCTCAGTAAACTCTGGACGGGCGGGGGTGGGCTTGGATAACATGCCTGCACCTCCGTGCCGTTCTTAATCCAATGAATCAACTGTTTTTTCTGGCAATGATGATGTCCTCCCTGTCGGCTCCTGATCTGGATCTGGCCAAGGAGCAGTTGTCCATCGACCTGCAGCAGGCCCAGACCCTGGTGCTGACCGATCCCGCCAGATGTGCCCAGATTGCCACCTCCTTCCTCGAACGCACGGCCAACAATCCCAAGCAGATCATCAGCAACCGTCAGGAGTACGGCTATCGCGAGCCGATGCTGAACTACGGTACCGCCACCCAGACCACGGGCGCCTATCTGCTCAAGGGGGAGTGTCTGCAGCAGCTAGGGCAGTTCGCCCAGGCACAGGAGTCCTTCGAGCAGGGCATCGCCATGGCCGAGAAAGAGCAGCAGTTCGAGCTGCAGGCCCATGGGCTCTATCTGCTGGTTAGAAGCCGCAACCTGCAACAGCATACCCATGGCGCCGCGGCCCCCCTGCTCGACAAACTCGACAAACTGCTGGCCAATCCCGACCTCAAGGAGAGCCAGTTGCAGGTCTACAGCCGCCTGCTGCGCGTCAACGCCAGCATAGAGGAGCGGCAATTCGATCTCGCCAAGCAGCAGCTGGCCGAGACCCGCAAATGGGCGGATCACGCCAAACACCCTCTGGCCAGGGCCTGGACCAGCGCAGTGGGCGGGGATCTCTATCAGGCTCTGGGTCAGCCCCAGCTTGCACTGGGGGAGTACATCGAAGCACAACAGCAAGCCAAGCCCCTGCAGGATCCCCTCTTCCTCGGCCTGCTTTCGAACCAGATGGTCAGCCTCTATCAGGAAGAGCAGGAGCCACAAAAAGCGCTGCAATACGCCAGCGAGGCGGCCAACTATTTTCATGCCCTCGGCAATTCCTCCATGCTGAGCGACGCCCTGATCGTGCTCGCCCGTCTCAACCGGGATCAGGGCGAGATGAACATGGCGCTGGTCTATTTCTTCAATGCCCTCGACCTGCTGGACGAGAGCAGCAACCGTACCCGCATCGCCCATCTCAAGTTCGAGATAGGCAAGACCTACCTGCAGACCGGCAACCTCAACCTGGCGCGAAACTACCTGAACGCCGCACGCCAGTCCCATGAGCTGGGGGATGACAAGGAGTCGCTCATCGACACCCTGCTGTTGCTGGGAGAGCTGCACCTCAAGCAGCAGGAGGCGGGCATCGCCATCCTGCAGTTGGAGAACGCCCTCACCCTGGCCAACCGGATTGGGGACATCCGGCGCCAGTTCGAGATCTTCCGCCTGCTCTCCGTCGCCTATGAGCAGAAGGGTTACCTCCAGCAGGCCCTGGAGAGCTACAAGAATTACCACCAGCGCAGCGAACTGGTTCGCCAGCAACAGCTGGCGCTGGAGCAGGAGGCGGTGCGCGACAACTACGCCCAGGTGGAGCGGGTGCAACAGGTCAAGGAGCTGGAACAGCAACTCGACGTCAGCCAGCACCAGCAGGAGCGATACCTCTGGACCAGCGTCAGCACCGGGCTGCTGCTGGCACTCTTCATCTATCTGTTCTTCACCCTCTGGCTGAAACTGCGGGTCGCGCGCCTTCATGCCAAACAGCTGGGAGAGGCCCTGCTGGTAGAGCCGCGCAGCGGCCTGGCCAACTGGCAGCGACTGATGAGCCGCTGGCCGCGGGAGATGGCAAAGCGCCAGCAAAAATCCGAGCGCTGGTACCTGAGCGAACGCCCCACCAGCGAATTTGACGACAAGCTGCACTACCTGCTGTTCCGGGTTCCCTTCCTGATCAACAGCCTGGAGCAGCACGGCTATCAGGTCAGCCGCGAGATAGAGCAGGCCTTCGGCCGTTACGTCAACGAACTGACCCCGCAGGATGGCCGCATCTACGACCTGCGCGAAGGTCACCTGCTCTATGTGGTGCCCCAGCGCCACGTGGCCCAGTTGCATCAGCTGGCCCAGACCCTGCTCGACACCCTGGCAGCCTTCCCCTGCGAGCACCCGCTGGACAGGCGCATCAGCCTCGGCATCGTCAGTCATCCCTTCCTGCCCAAGGCGGCCATGGCCCTCGATCACCACGGCCTGTTCGATCTCTGCTACCTGGCCCTCTCGGGAGCCATTCAGCTCAGCGAAAAATACCAGCAGAGCGTCTGGCTTGAGCTGGCCGCCATCGATTGCCAGCAGGCCGCATTTTTTAACGGAGATGTGTGGCAATGCTGCTTGATGGCAATTGACAAGGGACTGGTAAAAGTAAATTCTTCTCATGAAAAGCAATGGGTTAACTGGCTTGCGCTTTCACGGATGAAGGTTGCGGACAATCCTTGACAAAAAGGTACTCAACGGGGTCTTTGATTGGCTTTCTGTTGCTGGACGAAACAAAAACGATAATGACAACAGGGCGAC
This sequence comes from Aeromonas sp. QDB63, assembly GCF_027707425.1. NCBI lineage: Bacteria > Pseudomonadati > Pseudomonadota > Gammaproteobacteria > Aeromonadales > Aeromonadaceae > Aeromonas > Aeromonas sp. QDB63. Next base: position 109,532 of record NZ_JAPCIS010000006.1, on the reverse strand, counting down.
CTGAAGAATGAATGATATGGCTGCCGTAACAGGACAACTGGCAAGACTCAGGGAATCCCTCCAGCAGAAACAGCAGGAGCTTGACGGCATGGCGAGCTTCTCCGATGCCGAACGCACCCGCAGTATCCAGTTCATCGGCAAGTTGATGCAAGCCTGTCGCGGCCACGATCGCGAGCTCGACAACCGGCTCGCCAAGCTCAAGCAGAAACTTGAAGGCAACCCTCCGCTCACCTCCATCGATGCCGATCTGATCGCCATCGAGAAGCTGTTGCAGCAGCACAGCCACACCATGGAAGAGTCCATCAGCCTGACCCGGGCAGCCATCGATCTCGGCAGCAAACAGCTCAAAACCATCAAGGGGTTTCCGGAAGATACCCGCCGCGCCCTCAAGGAGTTTCTCGCCAGCCCGGAGAGTTACGGCATCGGCGATCACCAGAAGAAGGTGATCCGGCTGCTGGAGTTCTACCAGCAGGCGATCAAGATCCAGCTGCTGCCGCGCAAGCCGCTGATCCCCCCTTCGGCGGAGATCCCCACCGAGCTCTCCAGCCCGGCCCCTACCGACTCCTTTGACATCAAGGCACATGCCCAGATTTCAGACGAGTTGCAGCGTCTCATCACCGAGCTCGACTTTGCCGGCGCCGTGGGCGAGAGCCTCGCAGACATCCGCCGCCAGTTGCTCGGGGGCATCACCCCTGCCCTGCTGGCCGAAGTCTGCCTGCAGATCATCGAACTCATCATCGAGGGTACCCGGGAAGAGCGCAAAGCCTCCCAGGCGTTTCTCAGCACCCTGAACGAGAGTCTCTCCTCGGTCCATTACAGCTTTACCGAATCCCTGGATGAAGGGCGGGCGCTGCAAAATGCCGCCCATCTCAGCGGACAGGCGCTGGAGCGGGAACTCGCCGCCATCGATCGCGCCATGGCAGCCCATGACTCGCCACAGATACTCAGGGGCGCCATTTCTGGGCATCTGGACACCATCCGCCGGCTGCAGCAGGAGCGGGAGGAGATGGCCAACCGCGAGCGCCACCTGCTCACCCACCTCTCCAACATGGAAGCCAAGCTCAGGTTGATGAAGGACGAGACCGCCGAGTACAAGAAGCGGCTCAGCATCCAGAAACACAAGCTCTTCCTCGACAGCCTGACCCAGGTACACAACCGGGCGGCCCTGGACGAGCGGCTCGAGCTCGAATACAAACGCTGGCTACGCTATGGCACCCCCCTGTGCCTGGCCATCATCGACATCGACCACTTCAAGCACATCAATGACAATTACGGCCACATGGCCGGCGACAAGGCATTGAAGGTGGTTGCCAAGGCCCTGCAGAACGCCTTGCGCGACACCGACTTCATCGCCCGCTTTGGCGGTGAGGAGTTCGTGGTCCTGCTGCCGAACATCAATCCGGACAAGTACCAGAAGCCGCTGGAGAAGCTGCGTCAGACCATCAAGAGCATCCCGTTCCGCTTTCGCGATGCCAGGGTCGAGATCACCATCTCCATCGGTGCCACCCTGTTTCGGACCGGCGACCATACCACGGATGCGTTCGAGCGCGCCGACAAGGCGCTTTACAGTTCCAAGCACTCCGGCCGGGATCAGGTCAATCTCGCCTGAATCCGCTTTGAGGGGCGGCTAAAAAAGCGGCAAACGCACAGTCCCCCTATTCCCCTGCCCACCCCCTTGCCTCTACTATCGAACCCGAGGGATGCCAAAGCATCCCGTTTTCTCCCCAGGGAAAGCACAACGATAACAAGCGAGTGAAAGGGGAAATTATGATTACACACATCAATCCCGTGGGCAGCATGGACCTGCTGTCCCAGCTCGAGGTGGATCGCCTCAAGCAGACGGCCTCCAGCGATATCTATCAACTGTTTCGCAACTGCTCGCTGGCGGTCCTCAACTCCGGCAGCCATACCGACAGTTCCAAAGAGATACTGGAACGTTTCAAATCCTTCGATATTCACGTGATCCGGCGCGAGCGCGGGGTCAAGCTCGAGCTGTTCAACGCCCCCGAGCACGCCTTCGTCGACGGCGAGATCATCCGCGGCATCCAGGAGCACCTGTTCTCCGTGCTGCGGGACATTCTCTATGTGTCGACCCAGCTCGAGTCCAATCGTCTGGTCAACCTGACCAGCTCCACCCATATCTCCAACGTGGTGTTCGCCATCCTGCGCAACGCCAAGGCGATTCTGCCCGGCGCCGATCCCAACCTGGTGGTCTGCTGGGGCGGCCACTCCATCAACGAGGTGGAATACCAGTACACCCGGGCAGTGGGTAGCGAGCTGGGTCTGCGCGAGCTCAACATCTGTACCGGCTGCGGTCCGGGTGCCATGGAGGGCCCCATGAAGGGGGCCGCCGTCGGCCACGCCAAGCAGCGGGTGCGCAACGGCCGTTACATCGGTCTCACCGAGCCTTCCATCATCGCCGCCGAACCGCCGAACCCCATCGTCAACGAGCTGGTGATCCTGCCGGACATCGAGAAGCGGCTGGAAGCCTTCGTGCGTCTGGGTCACGGCATCATCATCTTCCCGGGCGGGGTCGGCACTGCCGAGGAGCTGCTCTACCTGCTCGGCATCATGATGCACCCGGCCAACGATCGCCAACCCATCCCCATCGTGCTGACCGGCCCGAAAGAGAGCGCCGACTACTTCCGCGCCATCGACGACTTCGTCAAGGCGACCCTGGGGGAAGCCGCCACCAGTCTCTACCGGATCATCATCGGCGATGCGCCCGAGGTGGCCCGCGTGATGAAGGAGGCGATGCCGAAGATCCGCGAATACCGCAAGTCGGTGGGAGATGCCTACTCCTTCAACTGGTCCCTGCGGATCGAGCCCGAGTTCCAGCTGCCGTTCGAGCCGGATCACGCCAGCATGGCCAGCCTGGATCTGCATCGCAACCAGCCACCCCAGCTGCTGGCAGCCAACCTGCGCCGCGCCTTCTCAGGCATCGTCGCAGGCAACGTCAAGGAAGGGGGCATCAGGGCCATCGAGAAGAAGGGTCCCTTCAAGCTGCACGGCGACAAGGAGCTGATGCACCTGATGGACAGGTTGCTGGAAAGCTTCGTCAAGCAGCAGCGCATGAAGCTGCCGGGCAGCCAGTACGTTCCCTGCTACGAGATAGTCAAATAGCCGGGACACCACAATGCACCGGAGGGGCCCATGGGCCCCTCTTTCATTGACTGGTCTTCTACGGGGTTAGCAGGAGACGCCACCATTGTTACAATGGCACTCCCCGACGCCCGGAGTGCCCCATGCCACACCTGCTCATCATCGATGCCCTCAACCTCATCCGCCGACTGCACGCGGTGCAGAGCCAGCAGGGACTGACCCCGGCCCAGGCCCTGCTCGCCACCCGAGCCAACCTCATCAACACCTGCAAGAAGCTCCTGGCAGCCAGCGAGCCGACCCACGCCATCGCGGTCTTTGACGGTGAGGTCCACAGCTGGCGCAAGACGCTCTATCCCCCCTACAAGGAGGGCCGCACCCCCATGCCGGATGAGCTGAGGGAAGGGCTTGCCGACCTGCAGGACGCCTTCTGGGAGTGCGGTGTGGATGCCCTGCTCTCCCAGACCGACGAGGCGGACGATCTCATCGCCACCCTGGCAAGCGGCATTGCCCAGCACGGCGCCAGCGCCACCATCATCTCCACCGACAAGGGGTTCTGCCAGCTCATCTGCCCGCAGATCCGGGTGCGGGATTACTTCAACAAACGCTGGCTGGATGCCGCCTTCGTCCAGCAGCAGTACGGCGTTACACCGACCCAGCTTGTGGACTTCTGGGCCCTGACCGGTATCGGCGGCTCCAACATCAAGGGGGTGCCCGGCATCGGCCCCAAGACCGCCACCCAGTTGCTGCAGCAATACGGGGACCTGGCTGCCATGCTGGAGGCCTGCGAGCGGGAGGAGGCCACCAGACCCCTGCTCAAGCTGCGCCAGCACCGGGAAGAGGCCCTGCTGGCCCAACGCCTGGTCCGGCTGCAGCACGATATCCCGCTCGGGTTCAACCTGCGGGAGATCCGCTACCCTCCCGTCCCTGATGCCGGGGCGTGATCCCCAGCACACCATTTCCCAAGACAGGCCGTACCTGTTGACATAAATGGGTAAAATGTAAAGAAACATGGAGGATGTGGTGCAAAAATGGTATAAAGCCGACGAATCCTCCCCCTCTGTTCCCTAGAAGTGGATACGCCTCATGTCAAAAAGAAAGATTACCGTCATCCCGGGCGACGGCATCGGCCCCAGCATCATCGAATCCGCCATCCAGATCCTGACCCACGCGGGTTGTGACTTCGACTACGAATACGCAGACGCCGGTCTGGTAGCCCTGGAAAAACATGGCGAGCTGCTGCCCCAGGCCACCCTCGACCTGATCGAGAAGAACAAAGTCAGTCTGAAAGGCCCGCTCACCACTCCGGTCGGCGGCGGCTTCACCTCCATCAACGTCTCCCTGCGCAAGAAGTTCAATCTCTACGCCAACGTGCGCCCCGTCCTCTCCTTCAAGGGCACCAAGAGCCGTTACGACAACATCGACATCATCACGGTGCGCGAGAACACCGAAGGCATGTACTCCGGTGCCGGCCAGAAGCGCAGCGATGACAACCAGAGCGCCGAGGCGATGAGCATCATCACCCGGGAAGGGGCCGAGCGCATCGTCACCTTCGCCTTCGAGCTGGCGCGCCAGGAAGGACGCAAGAAGGTCACCATCATCCACAAGGCCAACATCCTCAAGTCCACCTCCGGCCTGTTCCTGGAAGTGGCCCGTCAGGTCGCGACCCGCTACCCGGACATCCAGAACGAGGAGATGATCGTCGACGCCGCCTGCATGAACCTGGTGATGTACCCGGAGCGCTTCGATGTGATGGTCACCACCAACCTGTTCGGCGACATTCTCTCGGATCTCTGTGCCGGTCTGGTGGGGGGGCTGGGCATGGCGCCGGGCGCCAACATCGGTGAAGGGGCCGCCATCTTCGAAGCGGTACACGGCTCTGCGCCGGACATCGCCGGCAAGAACATCGCCAACCCCACCTCGGTGATCCTCGCCTCCATCCAGATGCTGGAATATCTCGGCATGCAGGACAAGGCGGAGCGCATTCGCGAGGCCGTGCGGGCGACCATCGAGTCCGGTGATCGGGTGACCCGTGACCTGGGGGGCACTGCGTCCACCAGCGAATTCACCCAGGCCATCATCGACCGTCTATAAATAGAGTCCAACCATATGATTTTAAAAGGGAGCTTCGGCTCCCTTTGTTTTATGCCAACGCCTCCCTACCTCCCTCGCCAGATGAATACTATGTTGATATGAGGGATAAGGAGATCCACCATGCGTGCTACTTTCATCTTGCTGATCGTCAGCAGCAGTGCCACGGCATTAGACAGGCCAGTCGACAATGCCTGGTTGACGCCGCCTCCCCAGCACGAGGCGCCAGCCAAGCAGACCTGGCAATCCACCCTGGATACCAACGATCTGCTCAAACAGCCCAAGCCGCTCTCTCTGGGGGTGGATATCACCACCGACAGCAACGGCAATCGGCAGATCACCCCCTATCAGAAGCTGAACCTCACGGCAGAGAAGAGCGTCAGCCTCTCCTTCGAAAAGCAAAAGCCCAGGATCAAGTTCAACGCTGGCGGCATCAACACCTCGGTCAAGCTTCGCGGGGATGGCGTCAAGATGCAGTTCAACCCCAGTGACAAGACCATTCCCCTGCAAATTGAGCTGAAGATCACCGACGACGAGTCCATGATGCGTCTGGACTACCGATTCTGATGACCCAGACACAACAAAACCGGACGTCGCCGTCCGGTTTTTTCATGCCCTGTTCCCGATGCTGCTTCAGGACTTGGGTGCCAGCTTGGAGACCCAGAACTTGTTGTAGACGTGCACCGTGATCTCTTCGCGATCGTGATAGAGCTGCTTGGCCTGAATGATGAAGCCGCTGTCGATCTCCGCCAGCAGTCCGCGCAGCACCTCGATGTTGTGCACCGCCTCGGCATAGCGCTTCTTCATCGGCAGCTTGAGGTTGAACATGGCTTCCTGACAGTCGTTCTCCCTGAACCAGTCGGCCACCATGTGGGTCACTCGCGCAGGCTTGTCCACCATGTCGCACACCAGCCAGTAGGTATTCTTCTTGCTCGGCCGCCACACGAAACCATCGTCACGGATGTGCTTCACCTGACCTGTGTCCATCAGGGATTGGGCCATCATGCCGTTGTCCACCGCCGTCACCATCATGCCGCGACGCACCAGCTGATAGGTCCAGCCACCCGGGCAGGCGCCGAGATCCACAGCCTTCAGGCCGGAGCACAGGCGCAAGTCCCACTCTTCCTTCGGCACGAAGACGTAGAACGCCTCTTCCAGCTTGAGGCTGGAGCGGCTCGGGGCATCGGCCGGGAAGCGCAGGCGCGGGATCCCCATGTGGAAGGCAGAGTTGTTGAAGGAGTAGGAGTACCCCAGCATCAGGTGGTCATTGGCCAGGAAGAAGGCGTGGAACACGGGACGGTTCGGGGTCTCCTTCTTGGTCAGGATCTCGTTGCTGCGCAGCGCCTGGCGAAGCGGCACGGTGAACTTGCGGCAAAAGGCGGAGAGCTCCTTCGCCTCGTTGGTATCGGCCGTCTCCACCCGCAGATCACCGCAAATGGCGTAACCGCTCGCCGCCTCCAAGATGGGAGAGACCCGATCGCTTATCTCCAGATCTTTCAGCTCGTGGGTCACCACCAGCATCTGGCGAATGAAGATGAGCTCGCGGAACGGCAGCTTGCGCGCCAGCAGATCGGCCTGCTCCTCGTCATACAACTCGAAGATCACATAGCCGCTGTCGTCCTTGACCCGGGCAAAGCCGTAGCACTGCATGTTGCCGGCACGCTCGGTGATCTCTGCCGCCGCCTCTTTCTCAAAACCCGGGCGGCAATAAAGCAGCAGATTATTCATTCTTTCCTCCAAGACGACAGCCGGCCCACATCAGAGCCGCCCATCCCAACATAAAACAGAGGCCACCGGCCGGGGTGATGAGCCCCAACCCCTTGCTGCCAAGCAGCACCATGGCGTAAATACTGCCGGAGAATCCCAGGATCCCCAGCACAAAGACGGCGCCCGCGAAGGTGATCACCTTGCCGCGCACGCCGCACAACCCCAGCACCAGCAGGGCCAGGGCGTGGAAAAACTGGTATTGCACGGCGGTGTTGAACGCCGCCAGCAACGAAGGAGCAATGCCGGTCGCCGCCAGCCCATGAGCGCCGTAGGCCCCGAGCATGGTGGCCGTCAGGCCGAAGAAGCCCGCCAGCACCAGCCAATGTCGTTGGATCTGCATCTTCTCTCCTTGCACGCTTCTTCTCTCGACCCGCTCGAGATGGTCAGGAGCGGCCCACCGCCGCGATAAAACCCTTGATCCGCTCCGCGGCCAGGCGCAGGTTCTCCTGCTCGCTCATGCCGCTCGCCTTTCTCGGTTTGAAACCATGATCCCCGTCGGTCAGCCAGTGGACCGATACGGCGGGTGAGAAGGGGAAATCGGCCAGCTCGGCGCGGGAACCGAAGGTATCGCGCTCCCCCTGCAGCAGCAGCGTGGGCGTCGTGATCTGCTTGAGCACCTCGCCCCGCCATGCGTCGGGCTTGGCCGGGGGGTGGAAAGGATACCCGAGAACGATCAATCCTGCAGCATCCATCTCGTCGCCCCCCTCGCAAAACAGCTCGGCCGCCATCCTTCCCCCCATGGACTTGCCCGCCAGAAACAGCCGGGGATGGGCAAACTGGCGCACCATCTCGCGCCAGTGAGCCAGCAGCACGGGTTGTCTGTCCGGCGGCCTGCGTTTGCCGTCCTGAGCCCGTTTGGTCATGTAGGGGAAGTTGAAGCGCACCACCTCGATCTCCGGCCCCGCCAGCAGTCGCGACAACTCGGCCAGGAAGCTGTGCTCCATGCCCGCCCCCGCGCCGTGGGCCAGCAGAATGCGAACGGGGGCGTCACTCGCCCCCTCTCTTGTCAGGTCAGTCACCAGGTCAACTCCTCAGGCATCGGCAAGGCGGGCACGCCTGCGGGCCTCTTCCTGCTCCACCAGTTCCAGCATCCAGTCACGGAAGGCCACTATCTTGCCCTGATCGGACTGCTGCTCCTGACACACCAGATAGAAAGCGTTCTTGCTCACCAGCACCTGCTCGAACGGGCAGATGAGACGACCCGCCTCGATCTCCGGCTGGGCCAGCACGCTGTGGCCGAGCGCCACCCCCTGACCGTGGATCGCCGCCTGGATCACCATGGTGGAGTGGCTGAAGATGGGCCCCTGATTGACATTGGGGGCATCGATGTCGAGCTGGCGGAACCAGGCCTTCCAGTCGCGCCGGGAGGTGTCGTGCAGCAGGGTGTGACGGATCAGATCGTCCGGGGTGCGCAGGGGCTTGGGGCCGGTCAGCAACAGGGGCGAGCAGACCGGGATCAGGTACTCGGTGTGCAGCTTGTCCGAACGAAGACCCGGCCAGTTGCCGCGGCCGTAGTAGATGGCCACGTCCACGTCGTCGGTCAGCGACCCCTCGTCCATGTCCACCGCCTTGATCCGCACATCGATGTCCGGGTGGCGTTCGCTGAACTTGACCAGGCGGGGCACCAGCCACTGGATGGCGAAGCTCGGCTGCAGGGAGACGGTGAGCGCCCCCTTGGCGCTGCGGGCCAGCAGCTTGTCGGTCGCCTCGGAGATGGAGGCGAAGATGTCCTTGATGTCGAGGAAGTAGCTCTGCCCCTCCTCGGTCAGTAGCAGGGAGCGATTCTTGCGGCGAAACAGCTTGATGCCGAGATACTCCTCCAGCGCCTTGATCTGGTGGCTGATGGCTGCCTGGGTCACGAACAGCTCTTCTGCTGCGCGGGTAAAGCTCAAGTGACGAGCCGCTGCTTCAAACGCTTTCAGTGCATTGAGCGGAGGTAAACGACGAGACATGGAATCGGCCGACGATGAATTTTTCTAATGGGGCGCATTATAAATTGTCGGTTGCGGGTCGACCAGTGAATAAACATAATTCGCCACGCAATTCGTTGTCATATGGCTCACACCTTCTCTTCCATGTTGGTTTACATGTGGTTTTTGTGAGTGAGTCGACAGTGATTGTGGTGTTGTGTTTCTTCCTCTGCGGGAAGAAGGGCTAAATCAGGTCGATTTAACCCAGTCTGTCATCTGAATGTGTTTGGCGCCTCCGGTTGGATGGCGCCTTTTTTCTTATCCTCCCCTACACCCGGAACTGGCCCACCAGTTGCTGCTGCTTGTCCGCCAGTTGCGACAGCTCGCGCCCGTTGTCAGCGGAGGTCGCCGCTTCCACCCGAATGGTATGGCTCACATCGCGAATGTTGCTGACGTTGCGATTGATCTCGTCCGCCACTCCGCTCTGCTCCTGCGCGGCCCTCGCGATCTGCTCGTTCATCTGGTGGATGGTGCCGACAGCCTGGATGATCTGCTCCAGCACGCTGACCGACTGCTCCACCTTGGTGAGGGTCAGATCCGCCTGGTGATGACCGGTCAGGATCGCCTTCACCACCGCCTCCGTCCCCGACTGCAACTGGCCGATGAGGTTCTGGATCTCGACGATGGCGTTCTGGGTTCGGCCCGCCAGGTTGCGCACCTCGTCGGCGACCACCGCAAAACCGCGCCCCTGCTCACCGGCTCGGGCCGCCTCGATGGCCGCGTTCAGGGCAAGCAGGTTGGTCTGCTCGGCAATCCCCTGGATCACCACCAGGATGTCGTTGATGTTGTCGCTGTTGGCGGAGAGGTGTTCCACCACTGGTTTGGCGTCGCTTATCACCGTCATCAGTCTGGACATGGCCTCCTGGGTCTGCGCCACCACGGACTTGCCCTCCTGAGCCGCCGTGTCGGCCTCATCGGCCGCCGCCACCGCCGCATTGGCATTGCCGGCGACCTGCAGGGCGGTAGCGCTCAACTCTTCAAACGCGGTCGCCACCAGATCCACCTCCTGATACTGGGACTGCATGCCGGCGCTGGTACGGGCTGCCCCTTGCGCCGCCAGGGCCGCACTGGCCCGAGTGCCCGCAACGGTGTCGATCACCTGGCTGATGGTGGATTGCAGTTTGTCCAGGAAGTTGTTGAACCACTTGGCCAGCTCGCCTATCTCGTCATCCCTGCGCAGATCGATGCGCTGGGTGAGATCCCCCTCCCCGCTGGCGATGTCCTTGAGGCGTGCCACCACGGCACGGATGGGCGCCACGATGCGCTGGGCCATCAGCCAGATGCAGAGCAGGGCGAGCGCCGAAATCCCGCCACCTATCGTGAGCTGGGTGGCCACGATGCGCTGGGCCTGATCCTCAAGCTCCCCTTGCAGTTGCAGGGCCGAGGCGAGCACCACGGCGCGGGGCAGCTCGATATAGGTGCCCCACTTGCGATCCGTACCGCGCATGCTGACCGGCACGAAGGTCTGCAACAGTGCGCCATCCGGGCTCCAGCGCGTCACCACATCTCCCTTGGTCAGCCACCCCTTGAGATCCTGCGCCAGCCCTTGCTGCTCCAGCAGATTGCCAAGGGCGACGGGGAACCCTTCCACGCCGGCCACCCGCCCTTCACTGCTGAGCAGAAGCACCTTGCCCTGCCCCTTGTAGAGGGTCCGGCCCATCTCTTCCACCAGGCTCTGCAGGGTCCCCAGGGAGATGTCGACCCCCACCATGCCAAGCAGGGAGCCCTGGTCCAGCAGCGGCACGGTTACCGAGGTCATCAACACCTGCTGGGTCCCCACCTCGTCCACATAGGGTTCGAGCAGACAGAGCGCCTTGCTGCGGATGCTGCAACTGTACCAGTCGTTCTCAAGGCCGCCGTGTCCGGAGGGCTTGTCGTTGGCCAGTATCGCCTCGTCCATCACCTCCAGGGTCACCTTGCCATCGACCCTGGCCCAATAGCTGGAGAAACGCCCCTTGTCGTTGGCCCCGAGCGCCGTCGACCCCTGATAGTTGTCATCCTCCCCGTCGAGCTGGTTGGGTTCGAATACCGCATAGACACCGAGCAGGTTCGCTGACGACTCCGCCGCATCCTGCAACTGCTGGTTGACGGCATTGCGCAGCGCCTCGGAGTGAACGAAGTTGTCGGCCGCGTTCTTGCGCTGGAACAAGATACCCTCGGCAAGCAGGGTCGCCCTGAAGTAAGCCTCATCGAGGTAGCTGGTCACCCGGGCTGCCTGGGTCGCTCCCATGGCCTGCATCCAGTTTTCTGCCGCGTGCTGCCCCTCCAGGGTGGTGGAGGTGAGCACCTGCTCCTGCATGCGGGCCGCGTTGAAAAGAGAAGAAGCCACCAGCGCGACGGCACTGGCCAGCAGACAGCAACCGGCGATCAGGGTGATCCGTCCCTGAACAGAAAGAGAACTCATGCCACTATTTCCTAACGTCTACAGATGTGAACACTGTATCGGTTTTGGATACAAAAACTTAACTAAATCAGCAGAAATCCAGGCTTAATTGATTGATTTCACCCGCTCCGGGCAAACCAACGACCAGACCGAGCAGGCGAATGGGCTTTCCTTGAGCCCGTTGCAGTCCCTCGTGCAGCAGATCGTGGAAGCGGGCCGCCTGATAACTCCCCTTGCGATAAACGGTGGTCTGGTGAAAATCGGCAAACTTCAGCTTGATCCCCTGCCCCATCAGCATCTCCGCAGGGCAGGCCTTGGCAAAACGCTGCTCCAGCTCGGGAATGAGCCGGCTAAGCACCTGCCAGCAGGCGTCCTCGTCCAGCACGTCGCTGGCGAGCGTCGTCTCCACACCGATGCTCTTGCGCACCCGCCTGGCCTGCACCGGCTGATCGTCATGCCCCCAGATGCGGCCGGCCAGCATCTCCCCGAGCTTGCCGAAACGGGCGATCAGCTCCTCGTTGCCGAGCTGGCGGGCATCTTCGCACGAATACAGCCCGAGGGACTCCAGCCGCTCTGCCGTCTTGCGGCCGATGCCGGGCAACTTGCCAAGAGGGAGCTGACGCACGAACTCGTCCACCTCCTGGGGGCGGATGACGAACAGGCCGTCAGGCTTGCGCTGCTCCGAGGCGAGCTTGGCCAGAAACTTGTTCGGCGCCACACCGGCCGAGGCAGTCAACCCAAGCTCGGCGCTGATGGCGGCGCGGATCTCCGCCGCCATCATGGTGGCGCTGCCACCGCAGCGGGGACTCTGGGTCACGTCGAGATAGGCTTCATCGAGGGAGAGCGGCTCCACCTGCTCGGTGTAGCGCAGGAAGATGGCGCGCAACTGGCGCGAAGTTTCTTTGTAGACGGCCATCCGCCCGGGGATCAGCACCAATGGCGGACAAAGCTTTCTGGCCAGGGCGCTCGGCATGGCGGAGCGCACCCCGAAGCGGCGCGCCACGTAGTTGCAGGTGGAGATGACCCCGCGTCGGTCGGCGGCGCCACCAATGGCGAGCGGCACCTCCCTGAGGGCCGGGTTGTCCCGCATCTCCACCGCGGCGAAGAAGCAGTCCATGTCGATGTGAATGATCTTGCGCATGGCCGTGTCTGTTGCTGTGTCGACAGCCTCCCGAACAGATCATAGGGATAGACCCTGGGCATCCGGCGAGGAGGCGTGTCGAACGACAAAAATACTGTATGAATAACCAGTTGAACGTTCCATGCTACCCCAAGCCTGTCATTTCTGCCAGTCTGCGCGCGGGCGCGGCGGCATAGACTCTCAAGGCCACATCCACACGAGACTCAAGGAGGAGAAGCATGAGCATCATCCGGGCGGGGCTCTGCCTGCTGCTGTTGCCGCTAGCGACCATGGCCAAGGATCACCCGACAGCCGAATGCAGCTGGCTGTACAAGCGCATCGAGATACTGGAAACCGCCATCAGGCAGGGGGATGAACTGGGCACTAGGGAAGAGCTGGCAAAGCGAAAGAAAGAGTTCAAGGCAAAGGCATGCAGCCAATATGACTACTGACCCCATGCCACATATAAAAACGAGCCGACCCAGGGGTCGGCTCGTTTCGTTGCAAGGCTGCCTTCAGAGCGATATCCGCCGTTAGATGATGCGGTTGTCCACCAGCATCTTGCGACGGGCCTCTTCCTTGGCCATCTTCTTCTTGCGGTTGTCACAAGGCTCGGGGCAGTCGCACTCCTTCTCGATCCCGATGGAACCCAGGCCGCCACAGGAGCCGGAGATGGACTTGCGCTGGAAAATGTAGCCGATGGCCATGGCCACCACGACCATCAGAAACACCCCGAAGGTGATCAGAAAGATCTGCATGTAGTTACCCCTTACTTCTTGACCAGATATGGTTTGAAGGCATCCGAATAGGCCTCTTCGAACCCGTCATCCGTCTTGGTGATGGTGAAGATGGCCAGCCCCCGTTCCTTGGCATAGGCCAGGCTCTTCTCCGGCCCCATGACCATGAACACGGTCGCCAACCCGTCTGCAGTCATGCAGGAGGGGTGGATGACGGTCACCGACACCAGGCGGTGCTGGATGGGCTTGCCCGTCAGCGGATCCATGGTGTGGGAGAAGCGCTTGCCGTCCAGCTCGTAATAGTTGCGGTACTCGCCCGAGGTGGCCACCCCGTTGTCACCGGGAAGGATCACCTCCTGTACGGAACCGGCATTGACGGTCGGCTTCTCGATGGCGACACGCCAGGGATGCCCCTTGCCGTTGACGCCGTTGATGCGCAGCTCGCCGCCGATCTCCACCAGATAGTTGCGCGCCCCCTGGGACTCCAGGTACTCGGCCACCTTGTCCACGCCAAACCCCTTGGCAATGGCGGAGAGATCCACGTAGAGGTCCGGGATGTCCTTTTGCAGAGTATCGGCATCGGCAGAGGTTATCACATGCAGATTGCCAAGGCCCGTCTTCTGCCGGGTCTGGGCGATCAGCTCGTCGGACGGCACCTTGGTCGGTCTGGCATCCGGCCCAAAGCCCCACAGATTGACCAGCGGACCGACGGTGACATCCAGCGCCCCACGGCTCTCGCGGCCAATGTGAATGGCCTCGGTCACCACCCGCGCGGTATCGCGGGAAACCACCACAGGAGTATTGCTCTTGTGCTGGTTGAAGCGTGACAGCTCGGAATCCGGGCGATAGGTCGACATCTGATCGTTGACCCGCTCCAGCAAGACGTCGACCTCGGCTTGCAGCCTGGCGGCATCCTGAACGGCGCTATCTGCCACCTTAATGGAGTAGTAGGTACCCATGGTGCTGCCGGTGATGTGGATCTCCGGCTTCGATTGGACCGTTTCCTGACCGCACCCAGTCAAGAAAAAGGCTAGCCCGAAGGCTAGCCAGGTCTTTACAACGCTGTGCATGGATTAACCACCGAAGTCATCCAGCAGGATGTTCTCGTCTTCAACACCGAGGTTCTTCAGCATGTTGATGACGGCGGCGTTCATCACGGGAGGCCCGCACATGTAGAACTCGCAATCCTCAGGCGCCTCGTGGTTCTTGAGGTAGTTCTCGAACAACACGTTGTGGATGAAGCCGGTGTAGCCATCCCAGTTGTCTTCCGGTTGCGGATCGGACAGGGCGACGTGCCACTGGAAGTTGTCGTTCTCGGCCTGCAGCATGTCGAAGTCTTCGACATAGAACATCTCGCGCTTGGAACGGGCACCGTACCAGAAGCTCATCTTGCGCTTGGTCTTCAGACGGCGCAGCTGGTCGAAGATGTGGGAGCGCATCGGCGCCATACCCGCACCACCACCGACGAACACCATTTCGGCGTCGGTGTCCTTGGCAAAGAACTCGCCGAACGGACCGGAGATGGTCACCTTGTCACCAGCCTTCAGGCTGAAGATGTAGGAAGACATCTGGCCGGGAGGGGCAGTCCAGTTGCTGGGCGGCGGAGTCGCGATCCGCACGTTCAGCATGATGATGCCGAACTCTTCCGGATAGTTCGCCATGGAGTAGGCACGGATGATCGGCTCGTTGACCTTGGACTCCAGCTCGAAGATCTTGAAGCGATCCCAGTCGCCACGATACTCCTCGGGAATATCAAAGTTCTTGTACTGCACGTGGTGGGCAGGCGCTTCGATCTGGATATAACCACCGGCACGGAACGGCACGCTCTCGCCATCGGGGATCTGCAGCTTGAGCTCCTTGATGAAGGTGGCCTTGTTGTCATTGGAGATGACGGTACAGTCCCACTTCTTCACGCCGAAGATCTCTTCCGGCAGCTCGATGTCCATGTCGGAACGCACGGTGACCTGGCAGGCCAGACGCTCCCCATGACGGGCTTCGCCCTTGCTGATGTGATCCAGCTCGGTCGGCAGGATGTCGCCGCCGCCGGATTTCACACGCACCTTGCACTGACCACAGGAGCCGCCGCCGCCACAGGCGGAGGAGACGAAGATACCACTGCCGGCGAGCACGCCAAGCAGCTTGCCACCCGCCGGGCTGGTCACAGCCTTGGCCGGGTCGCCGTTGATGCTGATTGTCACGTCACCGGCGGTCACCAGCTTGGACTTGGCGAACAGAATGACTGCCACCAAGGCCAGCAGGATCACGGTGAACATGACCACACCCAGAATAATTTCCATCTATATTTCCTTTCCGATTACAGGGAAATACCAGAGAAGGACATGAAGCCCAGCGCCATCAGACCCGCGGTGATGAAGGTGATGCCGAGGCCGCGCAGGCCTTCCGGAACATCGGAATATTTCATCTTCTCGCGGATCCCTGCCATCGCGACGATAGCCAGCATCCAGCCTGCACCCGAACCCACGCCATAGACCACGGACTCAACGAAGTTGTAGTCACGCTGCACCATGAAGGAGACGCCGCCGAAGATGGCGCAGTTCACGGTGATGAGCGGCAGGAAGATACCGAGGGCGTTGTAGAGGGCCGGGAAGTACTTGTCCAGCGCCATCTCCAGGATCTGCACCAGGGCCGCGATCACCCCGATGAAGGTGATGAAGCTCAGGAAGCTCAGATCCAGACCGGATACCAGGGCACCGTCTTTGAGCACGTAGTTGTAGATCAGGTTGTTGGCCGGGACGGCAACGGTCTGAACCACGATAACGGCAATCCCCAGACCCATGGCGGTCTTGACCTTCTTGGACACCGCCAGGAAGGTACACATCCCCAGGAAGAAGGAGAGCGCCAGGTTCTCGATGAAGATCGAGCGAATCAACAGACTGATATAGTGTTCCATACCTTAATCCTTCGCCTCCACCTGCTTGGGATCCTTGGTGCGCACGCCCCAGATGATCAGACCAATGATGAAGAAAGCACTCGGCGGCAGCAGCAGCAGGCCGTTGGGCACATACCAGCCACCATTGTTCACCAGCGGCAGCAGCTCGATGCCGAACCAGGTGCCGGAACCCAGGATCTCGCGCACGGTGGCCACGGTCAGCAGCACGGCGCCATAACCCAGACCGTTGCCGATACCGTCCAGGAAGGAGGGCAGCGGGGCACTCTTCATGGCGTAGGCTTCGGCACGACCCATCACGATACAGTTGGTGATGATGAGGCCGACGAACACCGACAGTTGCTTGGAGATGTCATAGGCATACGCCTTGAGCACCTGGTCAACCACGATAACCAGCGAGGCAATCACCGCCATCTGGGCGATGATCCGCACGCTGTTCGGGATCTGGTTGCGGATCAGGGAGATGAACAGGTTGGAGAAGGCGGTGACCGCAGTAACGGCCAGCGTCATCACGAACGCCGTCTTCATCTGGCTGGTAACGGCCAGCGCGGAACAGACACCCAGCACCTGCAGTGCGATGGGGTTGTTGCCGAGCACAGGCGTCAACAGCAACTTTTTCATTTCGCTCTTGTCAGCCATTGTTGATTTCTCCTGCACGTACTTTGGCCAGGAAGGGACCGAAGCCCTTGGGGCCCATCCAGAAGTCGAAGGTGTGCTGTACACCATTACCGGTCAGGGTTGCACCAGACAGGCCGTCGACTTCATGCTCGGAACCAGCCGGAGCATGGCCCTTGATCACCCGCAGCGCAGGCTGGCCGTTCTGGTCGAACAGCTTCTTGCCGACGAACAGCTCGCGCCAGGCCGGATTCTCGATCTCGCCACCCAGACCCGGGGTTTCACCGTGGTCATAGTAGGTGATGCCCTTGATGGTCTGGCCATCGGCCGCGACTGCTACGAAGGCGTACATGGTGGACCACAGACCCTGGCCGTAGATCGGCAGGATGATGTTGTCGACCTTGCCTTCGGCATCTTTGGCGAAGAACACCGGGATCAGTTTGGAGATTTGACGCAGGCCGGCCTTGTCGTCGGCCGGGGCCAGACGGATGCTCTTGGCCGGGTCCTTGGCGGCAACCTTGGTGTCGAAGTTGTCGGCATCGCCGTCAACGAACTCACCAGTGGTCAGATCCACCAGACGCGCTTCAATCTTGTCGCCATAGAGCTGGGCCAGGTCACGCTTGGCCACAGCGCTGATGTCGACGCCGGCGACGGACAGGATGTTGCTTTGCTTGTCCAGCGCCTTGTTTTCCAGCTGGGCCGGACGCAGACCCACGGCGGCCACGGAGACCACGATGGAGCAGACCAGACACAGACCGGTCACTACGGCGAGAGTGCCGGTAGTAGAGTCTTTATTAAACGCCACGTGCGATCCTCCGCTTGATGTTCGCCTGTGCCACGAAATGGTCAAACAAGGGGGCAAACAGGTTGGCGAACAGAATGGCCAGCATCATGCCTTCCGGGAATGCAGGGTTCACTACCCGGATCAGCACCACCATCACGCCGATCAGGGCGCCATACCACCACTTGCCCTTGTTGGTGAAGGCAGCGGAAACGGGGTCGGTCGCCATGAAGGCCATGCCGAACGCGAAGCCACCTAACACCAGGTGCCAGTGCCACGGCATGCTGAACATGGGGTTGGTATCGGAACCGATGACGTTGAACAGCAGGGAGGTCGCGACCATGCCGACCATGACGCCGGCGATGATGCGCCAGGAGGCGATGCGCATGTAGACGATCATGGCTGCGCCGATGAGGATCATCAGGGTGGAAACTTCACCGATGGAACCGGGCAGGTTGCCAAGGAAGGCATCCATCCAGCTGATGGCTTCACCGGTGGCACCGTTGATCAGCGCCATCTGGCCGCCCTGGGCCCACTGGCTCAGTGCGGTTGCGCCGGAGAAGCCGTCAACGGCAACCCAGACCGCATCACCGGAGATTTGACCCGGGTAGGCGAAGAACAGGAAGGCACGACCCGCCAACGCCGGGTTCAGGAAGTTTTTGCCGGTACCACCGAACACTTCCTTGGCCAGCACCACACCGAAGGTGATACCCAGGGCAGCTTGCCACAGGGGCAGCTCGGGCGGCACGATCAGGGCGAACAGGATGGAGGTCACGAAGAAGCCTTCGTTGATCTCGTGCTTGCGCACCATGGCGAACAACACTTCCCAGAAACCACCGACGATGAAGACGGTGATGTAGATCGGGAAGAAGTGCGCCGCACCGATCAGCATCTTGCTGCCGATGCCGGCGACGGCCGGATCCAGCGAGGCACCGAACAGGGTGGCCAGGGCGTATTGCCAGGAATCGGCACCGGCCGCGCTGCCCATGTGGGCGATAGCGGCGATAGACTGGTTGCCGACGTTGTACATGCCCCAGAACATGGCCGGGAACACAGCCAGCCACACCATGATCATCATGCGCTTCAGATCGATCGCATCACGGACATGGGCGGCATTGCGGGTCACGGAACCCGGGGTATAAAACAGGGTGTACGCCGCTTCGAACAAGGCATAGTACTTTGCGTACTTGCCACCCGGCTCGAAGTGATGTTCCATATTTTCAAGAAGTTGCTTGAAACTCATCGCTTAACCTTCCAGTTCGATCTTGGTCAGGCACTCACGCAAGACGGGGCCGTACTCTGTCTTGCCGGGGCAGACGAAGGTACAGAGCGCCAAATCTTCCTCATCCAGCTCCAGGCAGCCGAGCGCCTGCGCGCTGTCGGTATCACCGGAGATCAGATCCCGCAGCAGCAGGGTCGGCAGGATGTCGAGCGGCATCACACGCTCATAGTTGCCGATAGGCACCATGGAGCGATCACTACCGTTGGTGGTGGTAGTGAAGTTGATGAGTTTGCCCTTCATCAGGTGAGAGAGGGTGGTACGGGTGATGGAGAACTTGTTGGCACTGGGTTTGACCCAGCCCATGAACTCTTTCTCACGGCCTTCGCCCAGCACGCTCACCTGGTTGTGGAAGCGACCCAGGTAGTCATGGACCCCTTCGGCCTTGGCACCGCTCAGCAGGGAACCGGAGATGATGCGGTTTTCGTCCGCACGCAGCTCGTTGTTGGTCAGCTGGCTGAGGCTGGCACCCAGACGGGTACGCAGCAGACGCGGCTTGATGACGTTCGGGCCAGCCAGGGAGATCACCTTGTCGGTAAAGATCTGGCCGGTGGTGAACAGCTTGCCGTAAGCGATCACGTCCTGATAGTTGATGTGCCACTGCACCTTGTTGGCACCGACCGGATCCAGGAAGTGGATGTGGGTGCCCGGCAGACCGGCGGGATGCGGACCGACGAACACGGCTTCCTTGACCTGGGCCAGGGAGGAGTGCGGCAGGCTGGCTTCGCCCTTGCAGACGTGGACGGTACCATCGGTCAGGCGGGTCAGCACGGCCAGACCGTCGAGGAAGGCCTGGGCCTGTTCCTTGATGATCAGCTCCGCACTGGCGGCCAGCGGGTTGGTGTCCATGGCGGTGACGAAGATGGCGCGCGGGGTGGAGCCCACGGCCGGCACCTTGCTGAACGGGCGGGTACGCAGCGCGGTCCATTGGCCTGATGCGACCAGGATCTCCTGCACCTTGCTGCGCTCGAGCTGTGCCAGCTCGGCGGAGGCAAAATGCTCAAAGGTCACCTGCTCGTCGGACCCATCGATGTCGATGACGACGGACTGGAGAACACGCTTGGCACCACGGTTGATCTCAGAAACCACACCGGTGGCAGGGGCCGTGAATTTAACGCCGGGATTCTTCTTATCTTCGAAGAGCTCCTGACCTTTAATGACGCGATCACCTACTTTGACAAACATAGTAGGACGCATCCCCACGAACTCTTCGCCGAGTGTAGCAACACGGGTGATGGCCGGGCCATCGTAGATTACTTGCTCCGGAGCACCCAGCACGGGGATGTCCAGTCCTCTTTTAATTGTAATCATACTCACTTGCACTACCGTTAAGGGAAGACAGGTTGGTTAGCGCCGAGAAATACATCACGACGAGTTGTTGAATGAGCCCGTCAACATCGCGGAAAGCTGTCGAAGAAATAAACAAATCAGCAACATACAGGATCATTCAAAAGCGCCTGAGTTTACCACCTTAGGCGAGTTAGCCGCCACGCCAAATGGGGAAAATCCCCGCCCTATCACAAAATTAACCTTCACTGAATATTTCGCGCACGTCCTTGCAAACCGTGGTTTTAAAGGACTTTTCGCAAAACCAACCATATAGAGGTATTTTTCAGGCGTAAGGAAAAGGATTAGAAAAAATAATGCTACACCCCTCATCCCTGGCGGCACACCATTCGTGATAGCGCTGTTAATGGCCCGAGGAAGGCGCCATCAGAAGGTCCAACGGCTCACGCAAAGGGGGATTTGCTGACGCAACCCGGCGTCTTTGGCGCCTGCTCCCTGGCCTGCCACTCGGATTCGGTATAGGTATGCAGCGCCAATGCATGAATGGCTCCCGCCAGCTCGTCGGCCAGCACCCCGTTCACCTGACGATGGCGACCCAGCAAACGCTGTCCCTCAAACGCCTGGCTCACCACGACTACCTTGAAGTGGCTTTCGGAGCCCGGTGCCACCCTGTGCATGTAGCTCTCATTGATCACTTCCAGGTGGCTCGGGGAGAGCGCGGCGGCCAGCTTGGCCTCTATCTGTTGTTGCATGCTCACGGTAAGGACTCCTCGTTGAATATCCGGCCATTGTAGCCAGGGTTGTGCGCCCGATGCATCAGGTACGAAGGATCCGCTCGCTCTCGCCGCACCGGACTGGTGAATTTCTCCGCCGCCGCTAGAATAGCGCCACTTTCACCGCTGCCGGGCAACACGGGGCAGACGGTCGCCATTCATCAATCACACGTTGGACTCTTGCCTATGCAAACCCTGCTCGACACGGCCCACTGCCGCCTGACCCTGTATCGTTACCCACGGCAGAGCCAGGACCCCCTGCAGGCCTGGGATGCGGCGGACGAGTACCTGATAAGCCACCTTGCCGAATCGCAGCAGGCACCTGACGGCCCCGTCATCATCATGAACGACGGCTTCGGTGCCCTGGCAGGCTACCTGCATGCCCACGCCCCCGTCTGCGTGACCGACTCCCACATCAGCGAGCGGGCCACCCTGGCCAACCTGGCGGAAAACGGGCTGGATCCCCACTCCATCACCCTGCAGGATGCCCTGGCCCCCCTGCCCGATGCCCCCGCCCTGGTGGTGATCAAGGTCTCCAAGTATCAGGCGCTGCTGGAGCAGCAACTGCTTGCCCTGCGCGGGGTCGTGACCCCTGCGACCCGCATCATTGCTGCCGGCAAGGCCAAGGACATCCACACCTCCACCCTCAAGCTGTTCGAAAAGTATCTGGGGGAGACCCGCACCTCGCTCGCCTGGAAGAAGGCGCGCCTCATTCATTGCACCCCGGCCGCCGAGCGCCCGTCCCTGACCAGTCCCTTCCCGACCGTCTGGCCGCTGGAAGGCACCGACATGCTCATCCACAACCATGCCAACGTGTTCTCGCGCACCAGCCTGGATATCGGCGCCCGCTTCATGCTGGACAACCTGCCCATCCACAGTGCCCGCAGGGTGATCGATCTGGGCTGTGGCAACGGCGTGCTCGGGCTCTCCCTGCTCGCGCGGGACAGCGAGGTGGAGGTGACCTTCATCGACGAATCCCGGATGGCGGTGGCGTCCGCACGGCTCAACGTCGAGCACAACCTGCCCGATGCCCTGCCCCGTGCCCACTTCATGGTCAACAACTGTCTCGATGACGTTCCCGTCGGGGCAGCGGACAGGATCCTCTGCAATCCCCCCTTCCATCAGTTGCAGGCGATCACCGATCACATCGCCTGGCAGATGTTCAGCGACGCCCACCGGGTGTTGCCTCAGGGGGGCGAACTCTGGATAGTAGGCAACCGTCATCTGGACTATCACAACAAACTCAAGCGCCTGTTTGGCAACGCACAAGTCGTTGCGTCGAACAGCAAATTCGTTATTTTGAAAGCCATCAAACGCTAAAGATAAAGCTAAAGGAAACCCATGATGAAAAAGTCACTCTTGCTGCTGGCCGCTCTGGTATTGGGCGGTTGTGCTACTCACTGGCCCGAGAGCGCCCTGCTCAACCCGCAAGTCATCCCCTCCAACCAGCAGTACTACTCCGGCAACCGCATCACCATGGAAGGGGTGGACAAGCGTGAAGCCGCCTATGTCTTCTCCATCAAGAAGAAAGAGAAGGCCCCTGTGCTGGTGAACAGCAGTCAGCCTCTCAACAGCCTGCTGGCTGAAAAACTCGCGGAAGGGCTGCGCAGCCAGGGCCTGGAAGTGGGCAACAGCGGCACCACCAACCTGACGCTGGCCATCTCCACTGCCGCCGTCACCGTGGAAGAGAAGACCTTCACCTATGTCACCAAGTCCCGCGTCAGCCTGCAGGTGATTGCCGACTTCCAGGGCAGCAAGCTGACCAAGCAGTTCAACATGTCCTCCAGCAAAGAGAGCCCGGGCGAGCCGAGCATGGCCGATCTGGAATCCACTCTGAACCAGCAGCTGGGCAGCGTGCTGCAGCAGATCATGGCCGACGAGGCACTGCGCGGTTATCTCAAGGGCCAGCCGAGCTGAGCGAGGACATATAAATGAAGAAACTCTGGTTACTGGTCACCCTGATCGCCCCCCTGGCTTTTGCCGGTCAAAAAGTCCAGATGGAGACCAACCATGGCACCATCGTCGTGGAGCTGGCCCCCAAACAGGCGCCCCAGACCGTGAAGAACTTCCTGCGCTACGTGGCAGACGGCAGCTATGACGGTAGCCTGTTCCACCGGGTGATCCAGAACTTCGTGGTGCAGGGTGGGGGCTACAACCAGCAGTTCCAGCCCCTGCCGACCTTCGATCCCGTGGTCAACGAGTCCAGAGGCGGCCTGCCCAACAAGCGCGGCACCATCGCCATGGCCCGCACCCAGGCGGTCGACAGCGCCACTCGCCAGTTCTATTTCAATCTGGTGGACAACGACAACCTCAACGCCAATGCCGGCGCCGGTTACACCGTGTTCGGCCAGGTCGTGAAGGGGATGGAGGTGCTGGACAAACTGGCCCAGGTCCAGACCGGCTACAGCTCCATCCTGCGTGCCAACGACGTCCCCACCAGCCCCATCATCCTGAAGAAAGTGGTGCTGCTCGCGGACAAATAACGCGGCCCGGATCACATTCCACCGCGTCCCTGAACGGGTCACCAATCTCTTTTTCTATACTCTGCTCCCCGATGTGTGCCACGCATCGGGGAGCAGAACCAGAAGGAGGAACCGGTGACCTGTCATGATTACATAGCCCAACACGCCGGCCCGCTAGCCCAGGCGGTTCGCCATTTTCTGGCACGCAAGATTCCCTACCAGCAGCTGGAGGACTTGAGCTGGCAGCTCCTCTCCCATTGGCAGGCGCTCTGCGTGATCCCCATGGACAAGGCTCCCGCCAACGCACAGGAAGGGGTGTTCTGGCATCTGCTTCACAGCCTGCACCTGTGGGATGAGCAGCGCCTCCTTTGTGATGACGCGCTGCGCCTGCAACTCATGGCCTGCGCCAATTTTCTCGCCGACGAGGGCCCCTGCCCGCACCACTGCATCGGCTCGCGCCCCTGAAACCTGCCGCCCGCCACTCGGCTTGCCTTGGCTACGCCTGCCGAACCTGACAAAATGACCCCCTTTTCCCCGAGGAGTCAGGCAGTTGAACAATCTCCGCCCGCCCAGCCACACACCGGGCCGCGCCACCCGCTGGCGAGATGCCCTCGCCGTCTATCTGGAAGCGCGGGTACTCATCCTGTTTGCCATGGGATTCTCCTCCGGCCTGCCCTTGCTGCTGGTCTTTGGCACCCTCTCGTTCTGGCTGCGCGAAGCGGATGTCAGCCTGACCGACATTGGCTACATGAGCTGGGTAGCCCTGGCCTACGGTTTCAAGTGGCTGTGGTCGCCCCTGGTGGATCGGCTGCCCCTGCCCCTGCTGTCACGGCTGCTTGGGCGGCGACGCAGCTGGATGCTGTTCTCCCAGGTGCTGATCGCCCTCTCCCTGGTGGGGATGGCCTATTGCGATCCCAAGACCCAGCTCGCCCAGCTGGCCCTCTTCGCCCTGCTGGTGGCCTTCTCCTCTGCCACCCAGGACATCGTCATCGACGCCTATCGCATCGAATCCGCTCCCGAGCGGCTGCAGGCGGCCATGGCCGCGTCCTATATGACGGGGTATCGACTCGCCATGATCATGGCGGGAGCGGGGGCGCTTGCGCTGGCGGCCTGGCTCGGCAGCAACAGCGGCTATGACTATCGCGGCTGGCAGCTCACCTATCTGCTGATGGGAGGGCTGATGTCTCTTGGCATCCTCACCACCCTGATGAGTCACGAGCCGCAGATCGATCTCAAGAGTCAGGACGAGCAGCAGATGGCGCGCAAGGCCACCCTGCTGGCACGGGGTTGGTCACCCATGCTGGCCGGGCTGGGGGCCTGGACCTACGAGGCCATCTGGTGTCCCTTCGCCGACTTCTTCCGTCGCTACGGCTCCTCGGCCCTGCTGATCCTCGGGCTTATCGCCTGCTATCGCATCTCGGACGTGGTGATGGGGGTGATGTCCAACAGTTTCTATGTGGATCTGCAGTTCAGCAAGACGGAAGTGGCCACCATCACCAAGGTCTATGGCGTCATCATGACGCTGGTGGGGGCCGCGCTCGGGGGCGTGCTGGTGATGCGCTTTGGCACCCTGCGCATCCTGTTCCTCGGCGCCGTGCTGACCGCCAGCACCAACCTGCTGTTCGCTCTCCTCAACGAAGTGGGCCACAACCTGGAGCTGCTGACTCTGATCATCTCGCTGGACAACCTCAGCGCCGGCATAGCGACGGCTGCGTTTGTAACCTATCTATCGAGCCTCACCAACGTCGCCTTCTCCGCCACCCAGTACGCCCTGTTCAGCTCCATCATGCTGTTGCTGCCCAAGTTGCTGGCGGGGTTTTCTGGTCGCGTGGTGGAGCAGATCGGCTACAGCCACTTCTTCATCGGCACCAGTCTGCTCGGCATTCCGGTGATGATCCTGATCATCATGGTTGCCAAACGAGGCAGCACCTTGTCACTACAAACGCACAAATAGCAAGCGTTTGCGCATTTTAGGGGGTGATTAGATTCACAAATCCTGACAAAGTTCCCTGGTGCTTGTTTATCCGTTGAATTTATTTGGCTAGAATCCCTCCCGCTCCTTGTGGGCAGGCTACGGAAAACCTCAACTAACGCACAAGAGACCAATAAAATGGCCAAATTTACCAAGACTCTGATCGCTGCCGGTCTGCTGGCTGCCTCCGCCACTCCGGCCTTCGCTGCCGACTACAGCGGCGACATCCACAAGAACGACTACAAGTGGTTCCAGTTCAACGTGATGCACACCATCGACCAGCTGCCCTACGCTGAGTCCGAAGGTGGTTACAACGATACCTACTTCGAAATGGAGTTTGGTGGCCGTTCCGGTATCTTCGATCTGTACGGTTACGTCGACGTATTCGACATCTTCCAGAACCGTCACGACGACAAGCACAACCAGGACAACCTGTTCATCAAATTTGCACCGCGCATCTCCATCGATGCCATGACCGGCAAAGATCTCTCCTTCGGCCCGGTGCAGGAAGTCTACATCGCCAACCTGATCAACGTAGGTGGTCCGGATGGTCTGTTTGAAGCCATGACCGGTTTGGGTGCAGACGTCATGGTGCCTTGGTTCGGCAAAATGGGCATGAACCTGTATGCCCGTCACGTCAATGAAGGCGGTGGCGAGCAGGGCTGGAACGGCTATCAGTTCTCCATGAACTGGTTCAAGCCTTTCTACACCTTCTCCAACGGCAGCTTCGTAGCCTATCAGGGTTACCTGGATCACCTGTTTGATGCCAAGGACACTTCCACCGACGGTACCGCCATGTTCAACGGCCTGTACTGGCACTCCGACCGCTACGCCGTCGGTTACGGTCTGAAGTACTTCAACGACATCTACGGCATCCAGAACGGTTCCTACGGTCTGAAGACCACTGGTTTCGGCCACTACTTCTCCGTGACCTACAAGTTCTAATCGAACTCATCACACGGACACAAAAAACCGGAGCAGCTGCTCCGGTTTTTTTATGCCCTCATGCTGGCAGTGGGGGAGAGCCGCGCCCTCCCCGTTCGCCATCAATCGCGGAAGTTCTGGAACTGCATCGGCTGGCCCAGTTCGGCGCCACGCACCAGAGCCATGGTCTCTTGCAGATCGTCGCGCTTCTTGCCGGTGACCCGCACCTCGTCGCCCTGGATGGCGGCCTGCACCTTGATCTTGGAATCCTTGATGAGCTTCACCAGCTTCTTGGCCACTTCCTTGTCGATCCCCTGCTTGAACTTCACGGTCAGGTGGAAACGCTTGCCGGAGTGGACGCTGTCACCCACGTCCATGGAACTGTTCTCGATCTGGCGCTTGAGCAGAGCACCGCGCAGGATCTCGACCATCTGCTTGAGCTGGAAATCGGCATCGGCTTCCAGCTTCACTTCTTCCTTGTTCAATTCGAAGCTGGCTTCCACACCACGAAAATCGAAACGGGTCGCCAGTTCACGGTTGGCGTTATCAACGGCGTTCAACACCTCGTTCATTTTGACTTCAGAGACAATATCGAATGACGGCATAGCCGGGCTCCTCATGCTGTACTTCAGGTTGTGCTGACAGGTGGGCAAATCTACCAGAAAACGGGCAAATTTGCTGATTTCGATGGGATTGCTCTGCTAGAATCCCCTGCGCACAGGAATGGTGAGACCCGTTAGAACCCGTTCAGGAGCAGTCGCGAGAGGTCCGACACTCGGTGAAGTGCAGCCCAGGCACCCGTATGGTCATGCATACATGAGGCTCCCTGGCTGCGCATGAGCCTTGAGCACGACCCGGCAGTCAGCTCATGCATCGGTTCCAGGTATTCACCAAGCGACATCTTCCCTTATCCCGGGTTGGCGGTTGACAGGATGGCAGCCCTTCCCATGATCGAGCCTCTTCATGCCAAGCGGATTACGCGACAACAACCTGAAAACACGCCGTCACCCTGTCTCTCCCGAGTGGACCTTGCTGGGCTGCGGCGCCCTGGGCGGCGTCTTCGCCTCCCTGTTGACCCAAAGCGGCCAAGCAACCCGCCTCCTGCTGCGCGAGCACCATCGTGCCACCTTGCACCCCGGCGTCGACTTTACCTCCCTTGAGGGGCATACCCAGCTCCTGGCCATCAAACGCGCCTTCATCGACAAGCCGGGCAGCATCAAACGCCTGCTGGTCATGACCAAGGCGGGGCAGGTGATATCGGCCCTCACTCCCCTGGTCGGGCAACTGGCGGCAGGGGTGCCCATCGTGCTGCTGCACAACGGCATGGGGATCGCCGATCAGGTGGTCGCACTCTTCCCAGACAACCCGGTGATCGCCGGCGTCACCAGCCATGGCGCCATGCAGAGCGGCCACTTCGTGTTCCGCCACACCGGCAAGGGGGAGACCTGGCTGGGCCCTGTCAACGAAGCGGCCCGTGCCCATGCCCACCTCGCCGACGAGCTGGCCAGCGCTCTGGGTCAGGCCGGCTGGGATGAGCAGATCCTGACACGCCAGTGGCAGAAACTCGCCGTCAACTGCGCCATCAATCCCCTCACCGCGCTCTACAAGCTCAAGAACGGCGAATTGGCCGGCCTGCGTTTTGCCGATGTCCTGCAGCAAATCTGCGTGGAAGTGGCTGACGTCATGCGGGCCGAAGGTCAGCCTACCGGCAGCGAAGAGCTGCTACGCCGTGTCATGATGGTGGTGGAGCTCACCGCCGACAATTACTCTTCCATGTATCAGGACATGGAACAGGGCCGCGAGACCGAGATCGAAGCCATCACCGGCTTCCTGTTGAACAAGGCCGCCCTTCACGGTATCGCGGTGCCGGTCAATCAGGGCCTCTATCAGGCCGTCAAAGAGAAGCGCTGAGCAGAGCAGCTGGCAAGCAAGGAGTGCAAGATGAACGTACTGGTACTGGTGGCCCCCGGGTCGGAAGAGATAGAGACGGTTGCCATCGTCGATACCCTGGTTCGGGGTGGCATCGATGTGGTGCTGGCCTCCTGCTGCCCCACTGGAGCGCGCCAGATCCGAGCCTCTCGCGGGGTGCAACTGGTGGCGGATTGCCATCTCGACGAGCTGACCACCCGTGACTTCGATGCCATGGTCGTGCCGGGCGGTCTGCCCGGCAGCGAAGTGATCCGCGACACCCCCCTCGCCATCGACCTGCTACGGGAGCAGGCAGACCTCGGCCGCTGGCGCGCCGCCATCTGCGCCGCACCCGCCGTGGTACTGCACCATCACGGCTTGCTGGGGGATGCGAGCATCACCTGCCACCCGGGCTTTCAGGCCCGTCTGCCCGCGACACAATTGAGCACGGCAAGGGTAGTGACCGATGAAGCCCATCGCCTGATCACCAGCCAGGGCCCGGGTACCGCTATCGAGTTCGCCCTCGAGATAGTACGGGTACTGCGCGGTGACGAGGCCGCCCGTACGGTGGCCGGTCCCATGGTGTTGCCCCCCTCGCTATCGCCATAACCACATCGGGCACTCCGATGAAAGCGACAGAGCCCCCTTGCTTGGTCTATGTTGGCTGCTCTTGTGCTAGATAAAACAATCCGGGCTTCCCCGGCCTGGCACCGACTGTTAACATGCGCCCCTTATGCCTGTTATGTGCTCTGGGGTGGCCGTCACGCCGCCCTGACCCTGCCCTGTGCGGCCTCTGCCGCCTGACTCCGGTTATGCCGACCGGCCGGTTTACCCGACCATCAACAGCCAATCCAACCCTGTGATCCCCGCCATTCCCCCTGATTTGCGGGCCTGTGGCCATGGATCCTCAACGAGCGAGAAAATCCCCATGCTGGAACGTGCAAGACAAGAGTGGTTCTCCAACATACGGGGCGATCTGCTGTCGGGCATCGTCGTCGCCCTGGCGCTGATCCCGGAGGCCATCGCCTTCTCCATCATTGCGGGCGTCGACCCCAAGGTCGGCCTCTATGCCTCCTTCTGCATCGCCGTGGTCATCGCCTTCGTCGGCGGTCGTCCCGGCATGATTTCTGCCGCCACCGGCGCCATGGCGCTCCTGATGGTGACCCTGGTCAGGGAACATGGCCTGCAGTATCTGCTGGCAGCCACCCTGCTCACCGGCCTCTTCCAGATAGCGGCGGGCTACCTCAGGCTCGGCAGCCTGATGCGATTCGTCTCCCGCTCCGTGGTGACCGGCTTCGTCAACGCCCTGGCCATCCTTATCTTCATGGCCCAGCTGCCCGAGCTCACCAACGTCACCTGGCAGGTCTACGCCATGACCGCAGCCGGGCTTGGCATCATCTATCTGTTCCCGCTCGTTCCCGTGGTGGGCAAACTGCTCCCCTCCCCCCTGCTGTGCATCGTCATCCTGACGGCGGTGGCCATCACCCTGGGCATCGACATCCGTACCGTGGGCGACATGGGCGAGCTGCCCGATACCCTGCCGGTCTTCCTCTGGCCCGACGTCCCCCTCAATCTGGAGACCCTGGCCATCATCTTCCCCTATTCAGCGGGGCTGGCGGTGGTGGGACTGCTCGAGTCCATGATGACGGCAGCCATCGTCGACGAGATGACCGACACCCCAAGCGATCGCAACCGCGAGTGCAAGGGTCAGGGGATCGCCAACATCGGCGCCGGTCTGCTGGGAGGCATGGCGGGGTGCGCCATGATTGGCCAGTCCGTCATCAACATCAAATCCGGTGGCCGCGGCCGCCTCTCCACCTTCGTGGCGGGGACCCTGCTCATCCTGATGGTGGTCTTCATGGATGAGTGGATCCGTCAGATCCCCATGGCAGCCCTGGTGGCCGTGATGATCATGGTCTCCATCGGCACGTTTTCCTGGGAGTCGGTACGCAACCTGAAGAGCCACCCCCTCTCCACCAACCTGGTGATGGTAACCACCGTCGCCGTGGTGGTCGCGACCCACAACCTGGCACTCGGGGTCTTCGTGGGGGTGCTGCTCGCCTCCCTCTTCTTCGCCCACAAGGTTGCCCGCGTCATGCTGGTCAAGAGCGACAGCGAGCGCAGCGGCGCCGTGCGTACCTATCTGGTGCGGGGCCAGGTCTTCTTTGCCAGCGCCGAGCAGTTCCTGGCCAGTTTCGATTTCAGGGAGGAAGTGGAGAAGGTGGTCATCGACCTGACGCACGCCCACTTCTGGGACATCACCGCCATCACGGCCCTCGACAAGGTGGTCATCAAGTTCCGCCGCGAGGGGAAAGAGGTGGCGGTCATCGGCCTGAACGACGCCAGTGCCACCCTGGTCGATCGCTTTGCCATCCACGACAAACGCCAGGAGGGAGAGCCCCTGCTGGCCGAGCATTGATCCCGGCGCCCCCATGAGGGCGCTGCCTGCAAGCCATAAAAAAAGCCCGTCTCTCACCATGAGATGGGCTTTTTTTGGGCTGTTGGATCACAGTCAACACACGCGCCTCGGCGCGCCCATCCCGAGCCGATGCGGCAACGCGGGGTCATGACCTGCCGTCAGGGTGCAAGAGGGGCCATGAAAGCAGGAACAGGGTGCCGCCCCGCCCGCCGGGTTGGCAAACCGCGCTGCCGCCGTGGGCCTCGGCAATCGCCTTGACCACCGCCAGCCCGAGCCCGCTGCCGCCACTCTTGCGCGAGCGTGACGGATCCCCTCGGCGAAACGCCTCGAAGATATGGGCGGCGACCTCCTCGCTGATACCAGGCCCCTCATCCTCCACGCTCAGGATGCACTGGGGGCCCGAACGATGCAGGCGCACGGTCAGCATGCCCGGCACCGCGTGCTTCTGGGCATTTTCCAG
Source organism: Aeromonas sp. QDB63 (assembly GCF_027707425.1). Lineage (NCBI taxonomy): Bacteria > Pseudomonadati > Pseudomonadota > Gammaproteobacteria > Aeromonadales > Aeromonadaceae > Aeromonas > Aeromonas sp. QDB63. The sequence continues at coordinate 78,577 of NZ_JAPCIS010000006.1, read as the reverse complement.
CAGCGCCATCAGGGCCTGACGGATGCGAAGAGCATCACAACAGACCCAGAGCTCGGCATCGAGCTCCCGCTTGAGGGTGAAACCGCTCGCGGCCAGAGGGGTGGCAAACGCCTCAAGCACCACGGCAAGCTCGTCGACCAGCCTGATCTCCTCTCGTTGCAGCTCCAGGTGGCCGCTGTCGTTGAGACTGAGTACCCGCAAGTCTTCGATCAGGTGGGTCAATCCCTCCACCTGGCGCAACAAGCCTTCAAAGAGCGCACGCTCTGGCGGAAATACCCCTTCGGCCAGCCCCTGCAAGCGGCCACGCAAGATGGTCACCGGGGTGCGCAATTCGTGGGCGATGGCGGCATTCCAGAACTCCCGCTCGCGGGTCATGCTTTGCAGTCGCTCGGCCATGGTGTTGAAGTCCCGCACCAGTTGCGCCGTCTCCCCGATCGCCTGTTCATCCAGCGGCACGCGCGCATCGAGTTTGCCCTCTGCCACCTCGCGCAGGCTGTTCGCCACCGAATTGAGCGGGGTCAGGATGCGCCGAGAGAGGCGCACCGCCACGTACAGCGCCATCCCCAATGCAATGAGAATGGTCGAGCCGATCCAGATCATCTCGACCCTGGAGGGCATCCAGCTCTCGGAAATGCTGCCAGGCACATAGGTCACGGCAATGGCGTAGAACACATAGGTGCCGATCACCGCGAGGCAGATGATGCCGAGCGCCATCAGCCCCAGGGAGCGGATGATCTGCCTGCGCAGGCCGGGTGCCGATGTCACGCATCGCCCCCGAAGCGATAGCCGACGCCCCAGACACTGGCGGGCACCCCCTGGATGCCCTGTGCCTCCAGCTTCTTGCGCAGCTTGCTGATGTGGCTGTCCACCGTGCGCTCCTGGGTATCCCCCTCCGGCAGGCAGTGGGTCAGCAGTTCGGCGCGGCTGAACACCCGCTTGGGTGCCCGCATCAGAGAGGCGAGTAACTTGAACTCGGTCAGGGTCAGATCCAGCATCTGCTGCCCCTCATCGCGGCAAAGGCTGGCCTCGTGGCTCTCCAGATCGATCTGGAAGGGGCCGACCCGCAGCACCCGGGCCGTGGTCTGTTTCGCAGCCTGGCTGCGTCTGAGCACCGCCTGTACCCGAGCCACCACTTCGGCCGGGTTGAAGGGTTTGACCACATAGTCATCCGCCCCCATGCGCAGCCCCATCAGCTTGTCGAGGTCCTGATCCAGGGCGGTCAGCATGATCACCGGCGTGTCGCCACGGGCCCGGATCTCGCTGAGCACCTGCCAGCCATCGAGCTGCGGCATCTGCACATCCAGCAACAGGAGATCGGGTTTGCATGTCTGGTGCATGGCCAGGGCTTCGCGGCCATCGGCGGCATGCAGGGTGCGCAATCCGTGGCGTTGCAGGTAAGCGGCGAGGATGTCGGCTATCTCGGCTTCATCCTCTGCAATCAGTACCAGTGACTGGGCCGCCGGGTTGGCGGAAGCAGGAAGATACGACATGGTCGGACTCGAAAATGGTGGGCTTGAACTTTATCACCGCCTCCATGGATTCTCCACAAAGCCTCGAATCATTCGCAATAGCCCCTCTCCATAATGCCCGCTCGATGTGCTCTCGCGGCAGCACCATGCCCGGGAGGCGGTTTAACGAGGTGAGTATGATGTTTGTCAAACAGCGGTATGCGGGCACCCTGCTCGCCGTCATTGCCGTATTCGGATTGGCAGGTTGCGATGGGGCGTCGCAAGCGCAAGATGCGCCGACCCTTCCTCAGGTGTCGGTGATGACGCTGGCAGGTCAGGACCTGGTCATCAGCGAGGATCTGCCCGCCCGGGTGGCCGCGCTGCGCAGCGCCGAAATTCGGGCCCAAATCAGCGGCATCGTGCAGCGCCGCCTGTTCGAGCAGGGCGCCGAAATCGGCGCAGGCACCGTTCTGTTCCAGATAAATCCGGCCCCCTTCAAGGCGGATGTAGACAGCGCCGCCGCCGCATTGCAGCGCGCGGAGGCCGTGCTGGCCCGCGCCCGTATCCAGATTGACCGTCTGGTGCCGCTGCTGCGCACCGAGGCCATCAGCCGCCAGACCTATGACGATGCCGTCTCCCAGCGGGATCAGGCGGCCGCCGACGTGGCTCAGGCCAGGGCGACCCTGGCCCGGCACCAGCTGAACCTGCAATTTGCCAGCGTGGAAGCCCCCATCGCCGGGCGCATCGATCAGGCGCTGGTGAGTGAAGGGGCCCTGGTGTCCCCCACCGACGCCACCCCCATGGCCAGGATCCAGCAGATCGATCAGGTTTACGTCGATGTCCGTCAACCGGCCTCGGTACTGGACACCCTGCGCCAGCAGGCTGGCTCGACGGCACCGGAACTGGCGGTGGACATCCTCGGCAGCGACGGCAAGCCGCTCGGCATGCAGGGGCACATCCTCTTCTCCGGCATCGAGGTGGATGCCGGTACCGGTGACGTACTGCTGCGGGTACTGGTGGACAACCCGGAGCGGCGGCTGTTGCCCGGTCTCTACGTACAGGCGCGCATTCCCCGGGCTCACTATGCCCACGCCCTGAGCGTGCCTCAGCAGGCGGTGGTGCGTACATCGGGCCAGACCAGCGTGTGGGTGCTGGATGACCAGGGGCAGGCACAACTGGTTCCGGTCAACACCGCTGAGCTGATGAATAGCCATTACCGCATCACGTCCGGACTCAGCGCCGGACAGCGGGTGGTGATCGAGGGGATCGACCGCCTGACCCCGGGGACGCAAGTCATTGCCCATCCCTGGCAATCCCCCGCAGTCAGCCAGCAGGCTGACGCCGGTAACCGTTGAATCGGAGACATTTCATGCCGCAGTTTTTCATTCATCGCCCGGTGTTTGCCTGGGTGCTCGCCCTCTTCATCATGCTGGCGGGGGTCATCGCCATCCCCAAGCTGCCCATCTCCCGCTACCCCTCGGTGGCGCCGGTGTCGGTGACCCTCTATGCCACCTATCCGGGCGCCACGCCGCAGACCCTGAATGATGCGGTGGTGAGCCTGATCGAGCGCGAGCTGTCGGGGGTCAAGAACCTGCTCTACTTCGAGTCATCGGTAGATGCCTCCGGCAGCGCGCAGATCACCGCCACCTTCAAGCCGGGCACCGATCCGGAGCTGGCCCAGATGGACGTGCAAAACCGCATCAAGGCGGTCGAGCCTCGCTTGCCACTGGCGGTGCGGCAAACCGGCCTGCAGGTGGAATCCGCCTCGTCCGGCTTTCTGATGATGGCCGGCATGACTTCACCGGATGGCCGCTTCGATGAGGTCGCGCTGAACGACTACATGGCGCGCAATATCGTGCCGGAGCTGCGCCGCATAGACGGCGTGGGGCGAGTGCAGCTGTTCGGCGCCGAGCAGGCCATGCGCATCTGGGTGGATCCGGGCAAGCTCGCCGCCTACGGGTTGACCATCAGCGAGGTGGCGCAGGCCATCGAGCAGCAGAACGTGCAGATTGCACCGGGGCGCCTCGGCGACGAACCCGCCCTGCCTGGTCAGCGACTGACGGTTCCCCTCACGGTACAGGGGCAGCTGACCACTCCCGAGGCGTTCGCCGCCATCGTGCTGCGGGCCGGTAGTGATGGCGCCAAGCTGGTGCTGGGTGACGTGGCCCGGGTCGAGCTGGGGGCGCAATCCTACGCCTTTTCCAACCGCGAGAACGGGGTGGCTGCCACCAGCGCCGCCATCCAGCTCTCCCCCGGCGCCAACGCCGTGCGCACCGCCGATGCGGTACGCACTCGCCTTACCCAGCTCTCGCCAACCCTGCCGGCGGGCATGGCCTATTCGATCCCCTTTGACTCGGCCCCCTTCGTCAAGGTCTCCATCGACAAGGTGATCCACACCCTGCTGGAAGCCATGGTGCTAGTGTTCCTGGTGATGTTTCTCTTCCTGCAGAACCTGCGCTACACCCTGATCCCGGCTATCGTCGCCCCCATCGCCCTGCTTGGCACCTTCGCGGTGATGCTGCTGGCCGGTTTTTCGATCAACTCCCTGACCATGTTCGGCATGGTGCTGGCCATCGGCATCATCGTCGACGACGCCATCGTGGTGGTGGAAAACGTCGAGCGCCTGATGGCCACCCGGGGGCTCTCGCCCAGGGAGGCAACATCGCGGGCCATGAAGGAGATCACCGGGGCGGTGATCGGCATCACCCTGGTGCTCACGGCGGTGTTCATTCCCATGGCATTCGGCAGCGGCTCCGTGGGGGTCATCTACCAGCAGTTCACCCTGTCGATGGCGGTGTCGATCCTGATTTCCGCCTTCCTCGCCCTGACCCTGACGCCCGCACTCTGCGCCACCTTGCTGCGCCCGGTCAGCCCGAGTCATCATGAGAAGCGCGGCTTCTTCGGTGCCTTCAACCGGGGCGTCGAGCGCCTCACCACAGGCTACGGCGTTCGGGTCACCCGGCTGGTCGGGCGCAGCGGACGCGTGATGGCTACCTTCGCCGCCCTCTGCGCCGTGCTGGCCATTGCGGCCACCCAGCTGCCCTCCTCTTTCCTGCCGGACGAGGATCAGGGCTACTTCATGACCTCCATCCAGTTGCCGACCGGCGCCACCAGCGAGCGCACCCTGGCCGTCATCAAGGAGTTCGAGGCCCATGTGGCCTCTCGCGAGGCGCTCGACACCAACCTGGTGGTGCAGGGCTTCAGCTTCTCCGGCGCCGGCCCCAATGCGGCCATGGCCTTCACCATGCTCAAAGAGTGGGATCAGCGCCATGGTGCCACGGCTGCCGAAGAGGCGGAGCTGGCACAGGCCGCCATGGCCAACAGCAAGGAAGGCACTGTGATGAGCCTGTTGCCGCCCGCCATCGACGAACTGGGCACCTCTTCCGGTTTCACGCTCTTCCTGCAAGACAGGGCCAACCAGGGAGAGGCCGCGCTGCAGGCCGCCCAGGCGCAACTGCTGGCACTGGCGGCCCAAAGCGAGGTGGTGAGCGATGTCTATCCCGACAGCCTGCCCCCCGGCGAGAGCATTCACCTCGAGATCAACCGGCAGAAGGCCGAGGCCATGGGACTCTCGTTCACCAGCGTGAGCAGCACCCTGTCGGCGGCGATGGGGTCGCTCTACATCAACGACTTTCCCAACGGCGGGCACATGCAGCAGGTCATCCTGCAGGCCGACGCGTCGGCGCGCATGCAGCTCGATGACGTACTCGGCCTGCGGGTGCGCAATGCCAGCGGCGGCATGGTGCCCCTGAGGGAGGTGGTGACGCCGACCTGGCGCCAGTCGCCGCAACAGATGATGCGCTTCGAGGGCTTCCCCGCCGTGCGTCTCTCCGGGAGTGCCGCCCCCGGGGTTTCCAGTGGCGCCGCGATGGCGGAAATGGATCGCCTGGTGGCGCAATTGCCGCCAGGCTTCGCCCTGGCCTGGACGGGACAGTCGCTGCAGGAGCGCCGGTCGGCGGCCGAGGCCCCCCTGCTGATGCTGCTGTCGGCGCTGGTGGTCTTCCTGGTGCTGGCCGCGCTCTACGAGAGCTGGTCCATTCCGCTCTCCGTGATGCTGGTGGTCCCCCTGGGCCTGCTCGGCGCCGTGGCGGCGGTGATGCTGCGCGGCATGCCCAACGACGTCTTCTTCAAGGTGGGCATGATCACCATCATCGGTCTGTCGACCAAGAACGCCATCCTCATCGTGGAGTTTGCCCGCCAGTTGCACGGCGAAGGACGCTCGCTGCTTGACGCTGCGGTGACCGCCGCCCGCCTGCGCCTGCGCCCCATCCTGATGACGTCGCTCGCCTTCACCCTCGGCGTGGTGCCGCTGATGCTTGCCAGCGGTGCCAGCGCCGAGACCCAGCATGCCATCGGCACCGGCGTGTTCGGCGGCATGATCAGCGGCACCCTGCTGGCCATCTTCTTCGTGCCGGTCTTTTTTGTCTTCGTCATCGGCACCCAGACGCGCATTCAGGCCTGGCGGGCACAGCGAGCACAGCACCGATCATGCTGACCGCTGCGCGGGTTTGCCGGCCCTGGGGAGGCGATGATCATGCAATGCATGCCTGGCACCATTTTGCGTTCCTTCGAAGAGGATGAGCGCGCCATGGTGCCGGGCCTGTGGTTCATGGCCGATGCTGCGGGGCGACCCTATCGCGGGTTGCCTCTCCAGGATTTGTGACCAACCCTCCGTCGCCAGCGCATCCTTGGTCTTCTCCAAGATGGCGATCTGCTATCTGGCACAGGGGGCTTGCACCATCCCGGGTCGGTGCCGACCCAGCAGGAACCCGGCCTCAGCATCGCTCTGAAGACCGACGCCATTGGCCTCATCGACTGCATGCTGTCTGCCATCACCAGTCAAGGCTGGACACTCCTGGTGCCTGAACCGCTGGAGAGGCCCCGCAAGGTTGATGACACCCTGGTTCTCAAGCAATACACCATGAAATCGAAGTCAATTTAAGTGTTGCTCAGAAATCGACACATCGCAATCACCTCAGATACATTGCAGATCTACTCCGATACTTTCCCTCTGATCGTCAGCCTCAAGAGAAAAAGAAAATAAGCCATTAAAAACAACACTATGAACTCTTTTCATTTAAAGATAACTCTTTCTTGCACATCCCATCAGCTGGTCATCAGGACACGCTTTCTGTGATTTGAAACACAAACTTTGATCATCACAGGGGATAAGCATTGCATTGGAAATCGATTTCAAGAAAATAAAGCCAGCATGATTTGTCTTGGCATCGATTGCATAGCGTCTGTTTGAGTCTTGACGGTTCATCGCGGTGGATATTTTTCCCATTGATTGGAGTGGTCAGTATGAATGCATCAAAAAAAGGACTTTTGGCGTCGTTGATCGCCGCTGCCCTGCTTGGCGGGTGTGGTGGGGCCGATAATATCGACTCGAATAGTGGCAACACCGGTGGTAATAACGGTGGCGACAACGGTGGCACCACGCCCCCTGGCGACAGCACCCTGATCCTGTTCGGGGTCGGTGCCAATGGGGGTACAACCCCCAGCATCCAGTCAGAGAAGGACAACTGGAGCTTGCAACCGGTCACCGCTTCTCCCGTCGCCATGACCAGCATCAGCGCCGTGCTCATCAACAATGCCGGTACCGATGACACCGCCGATGTGCAGGTAGCCGGTGACGGAGATGGCACCTTCATGCTCAAATCCGCCACCCCTCTGAACCTGAGCAAATACGCCTCCGGTTTCATCGAGTTCCAGTTGCGGACCAAGAGCAAGGTGCCGGAAGTGCTCAATGCCTCCATCGACAACGAATATCCCAACCGCAGCAGCCTGCCCATTGCCAGCGCCCTGACCGGTTCGGGCGACTGGGAAACGCTCACGCTGCCCATCAACTGCATGAAGCCCTTCCCCGGTGCCACGGCCATCAACCTCGCCACTGTGGGCACACCGTTCCACCTGGCCACCAAAGAAGCCTTCAACTACGAAATCACCAACATCAAGTACCTGCTCACCACCTCGGCCAAGCCCGTTGTCGACCCGGTCACCTGTGAAGCGCCTGGCGGCGCTACCGACCCGGGCACAGACCCAGGCACCGATCCGGGAACCGATCCCGGTACCGATCCAGGTACCAATCCGGACACAGGCTCCGGCGTCAACAATGCCCCCGCGCTGGTGGCCACCGATGCCGCACTCTACTACTCCGGTGACAAGAGCCAGGCCTTGGACCGCAGCGCCGATTACCCGGCAGCCAGCTTCGGCGGCACCCTGACCGATGAAAACCAGGTCATCACCATGGACCTGCCAGGCAATGGCGCCGCCTTCCTCGGGACCGACAGCGCCAATGGGGATCTCTCCGCCTATCAGGACGGCGCCATGCTGCTCGACCTGAAAGTCTCCAGCTACGGTGACTCCCCCAACATCCAGATCCGCATGGACGGTACCGCCGGCCCGGACTTTGGCACCTTCTTCACCATGGACAGCAACATCGTGCCCGATGACGACACCTGGTACCGCTGCATCCTGCCGGTCGCCTCTCTCATTCCTGCGGCCAACACAGGCTCGGTGCAAAAGGCGCTCTACCTGAGCGGGGCCTGGGACTCCATGGCCGGTCTGCGCTTCGCCTTCACCAACGTGGCCCTGAAAACAGCCATCCCGGCAGACTTTGACAGCAATCAGCCCTGCCAGCAGATCAAGTGACAAGGCATTGAATCTTCGAGAAATCGATTGAAAATAATTTTCTACGGATTGGAGCAATAAGATGAAATTGAAGTCACTCGCCTTGTTTGTCGGGGCATGTTGCGGGCTGGTAGCGCCCGCAGTATCGAATGCCGCCGAGAGTTTTGGCTTCCACGGTTATATTCGTGCCGGCTCGATGTTTGACGCCAAGGACAACTTCGCCAAGGCGGGGTACGAATATGAGATGGACAAGACCATGGGGCGCCTGGGCTCCGAGCTGGACAACAGCTGGGAAGCGGGCCTGAACAAGTTGTGGGATCTGGGCAGCAACAAGTCGGTCAACATCCACTTCAAGGTGGAGTCCGATGCCGACGGCCTGCAAACCCGTGCCGCGCCTCGCGAAAGCGGTGTGTCAGAAACCTATGTGGAGCTGGGTGGCATCACCCCGACCGGGACCATGTGGGGTGGCCTGCGCTATTACGACCGCGAGAACTACATCTGGACCACCGACTATTTCTACACGGACTACTCGGGAACCGGCGTCGGCATCAAAGCCATGGAGATGGCGGGTGGCAAGTGGGACTTTGCCTATATCAACAGCAACGACACCAGCCACTCCGACCGCGCCAATGGCACTGAAGCCACCATGCACACCCTCCACACCAGCGCCCTCTATGGTGCCTGGGACATGGAGATCGCACTCAAGCAGATGCCCAGCAACGAGTTCACCGGCGATAACAAGCAATATGCGACCAAGGGGGCAGAAGGAACCGTCATCTATTCCCGCGACGACTTCTTCTTCATGCCGGGGGGCTTCTCTAAGTTCATCGCCCAGGCAGGACGTGGGCTGGGTTCAGGAGACTTGCTGGGTGCCAACCTGACCAATACCGCCATGTATCGCAAGGGCTCCCTGTATCAGAAGACACTGCAGGACAAGGCGGATGGCTATAAACCCTACCAGTCCAAGGTGATGGAAGGCGATCAATCCTACCGCCTCTTCCTCTGGGGTGGCTGGTATGGCGCCAATATTCATCTGCTGCCGACCCTCTCCTATCAATACAACGACTACGAGCTGGGTGGCCATGATTCCTGGTATGCCGCATCTCTGCGCCCGGTATTCCCGATCAATGAGTTCTTCTCCATCCAGACGGAAGTCGGATATGTGAAAAACAACCTGATCATCGACAACGTCGAACGGGGTGGCACCTCTCACAAGGTCAGCATAGTGCCGACCTTCACCGTCAATACCGGCATGGGGCCCTCACCGGAGATCCGCATTCTGACGACCTATGTCGATCACAACAACGAGACCCCCTGGCAGGAAGACCGGGAAGATTTCCTGGTCGGTGTACAGGCGGACATGTGGTGGTAGGTTAGGTCGCGATACTTATCTGCACTATAATCTCGGGTCCCTTGGAGGACCCGCATTGCATACGAGGAAACACGATGAAGGGAACGAAGCAGTGTCTGCCTTTCCTGGTCAGTCTGCTGATGGCCGGATGCGCCGGCATGGGCCCGGAGCATTCGCCAGGATCGGCAGTCTCCGCCCTGCAGCAACAGGTTGAACAAGGTCGGGAACAATTGTCGAACAAGGTGGCGGTCGAGTCGTTCAAGGAACTTCGCTTCCAGTCCCTCGGGCAGGAGAGCCGCTGGGTCGATGTGAGCACCGACAGCCAGGTCTATGCATTTGATTCAGGCAAAAGCTATGTAATGGCCTTCTCGCTGCCCGAAGTCAGCCAGGCGACTCGCGTCAAAATAACCATTCCGGTCGACTATACCGTCTTCCTGCCCAGCATCCTGTTGCTGGACGAGCAATACAACGCCGTTCAAACCATTCCCGGTTCCACATTCAGTTATGACGGTCGTTCGTTAATTTCAGGGCAGAACATTCAGGGGGAATTCACCATTCCAGCCCCCATCGGCAGCGCTCGGGCCGCCTATATGGTGATCTATTCCACGGCGAAGGACATGCAGGGCAGTACCCGGCTCAACCCGGACGATCTCCAGCGCGCCATGCAATATGATCGCACCACGGATGTCGCCCGCCTCATCAATGTGGAAGTGCCTCACTCTGCTACCGGACGCCTATATTTGACGCTGGACGCAGAGCCCGCTGCAAATGCGACGCAGATCGCAAAAACCATATCGCCCGTGATGGTCTCACCCGATAAATCGTTGGGTGAGCTGGATTATTATCAGCATATTCGCACTGCCGTTCAGAGCAAAAACTATGAGCAGGCGCTCGCCTGGGTCAAAGCCGCCGAGCAAGCCGGTTTTACCAAGGCAAAAGAGGTCTTTTTTGCCGCCCAGCAGTAGCATTCCCTCCCCTGGCAAGGCGCATCATCGCTTGTCACCACCAGGGGAAACGGGTATCCTAACTTGCTGATTTATTAAGAAGATATTCATATAACACTGGCCATGACCAGGGGTTTTCACAGTCGAGTACGGAGGGGGGATGTCGAAGTCAGCTCAGGAGAAAAAAGCCACTGTCTATGATATCGCCCGCCGAGCCGGTGTCTCGGCAAGCACTGTATCCCGGATATTGAACGGCTCGGCCAAAGTGGCCGCAGATAAACGTCAGGCGGTGGAAGATGCCATTCAGGAATTGAATTTTCGTCCCAACCTGATGGCGCAATATTTGAAAACGGGTCAGTCCATGACCCTGGGTGTTTTGACCCAACATGTGGAGAGTCCATTTTCCAACGAAATGTTGCGGGGTGTTGAACACACTCTTCAGGGCATGGAGTATGTGCCGCTGATTGTCAGCGGTCACTGGAATGCGGAAGAAGAAGTTGAGCGGTTGCGTCTGCTGGTGGCCCGGCGGGTTGATGGCCTTATTATTTTGACCGGCCACGTCAATCAGCAAACACTGCTCGAGTTTTCCCAGCAAATACCGATTGTGGCCACAGGTCACAATATCATGACCGAGCGGGTACACTCCTTCAGCATCAATAACCGGCTGGGTGGCTACATGGCGACTCGCTATTTATTGGATCTGGGTCATCGTGACATCGCCCATATCGTCGGTTTACCGGATCATAACGATGCCATCGAGCGTCATCATGGCTATCGCCAGGCCCTGGTGAGCGCAGGTATCGAATATGACCCCTCCCTGGTCATCCAGGGGGATTTCGCCGAGGTCGGCGGGCTCAATGCCGTCAAGAAGCTGGTGGAGAGCGGCCGGAAATTCTCCGCCATCTTCTGCGCCAACGATCAGACCTGTTACGGGGCCATTCTGGGGCTCAAGCAGTGCGGCTTGCGGGTGCCTGAGGATGTCTCTCTCATCGGTTTTGACGACCTGCCCTTCTCTACTTATTCCAACCCGCCATTGACCACGGTACGCCAGCCCATCTACGAGATGGGGGTCAAGATGGTCAAGACTCTGTTGGGTTTGATCGAGAACACGGAGCTGAACTCGGACGAACTGCCCGAATTGAGCATTGTGGTGCGTGATACCACACTGCCCTACAAGGGGTGAACACAGACCGGGGCAGTTCCCTGCGCAGCATCAGATCCCTGCACAGCATCAGCGCAAAGCGGCCTTCGGGCCGTTTTTCTTTTGTCAGCCACCTGTCCAGCGAGCGACGAGCCCCTGCCGCGACTTCCACCTTGACTCTCTGACATAGCACAGAGACTACACACAACCTGGCGTCCCTCTTCTGCCGACCCCTCAATCCGGCCTGGCCCCATGACACCAGCCAAAGCCTAGCAATGGCAATGGCAATGGCAATGGCAACCCGATGAACCCGGTCGACCTGAATGAAACAAGGCGCCTGAAGGCGCCTTGGGGAGTGTGCAGATCCCTGCGGGAGCGTGGCCACCGTCAAGGCGCTGCAAAGGGGGATTCCGTCCCGGTGGCCGCGCTGGTTGCCAGCGTGGGGAGAGGCTCGTCCGCTTCACACAGACTGGCTCTTCTCGTGGCCGCCTTCTGGGGGGGATACCAGCTTGCCAACCCCTGCTGGATGCGCGCGGCAGCCGCTTCCGGCGTCATGGTGCCGAGCACCACGGATTGCGATACCTCCGCAAGCTCTGTGGTAAGCAATGGCTCACCCCGGGTGAGGAACTGCGCCCCCAGACGCAAGGTGGAATCGCAGGTATCCCGCCAGCCCATCATGGTGCTCGCCACCGGATCCTTGAGCTCGAAGAAGTGATTGGAGAGGGAGAAAAAGCCGGGCACCGAATTGGAGAAACGCTCGGCAAAGTCGGCGCTAGCCATCCACTCCACCAGTTTCAGGGCGGCCTCCTTGTTCGGGCTGGCGGCATTGATGCCGATCCCCATGTCGGTGTGATCGGTGAAATAGCAGGTGTCCCCCTCCCGTGCAACGGGGGGCGGGAAGGCACCAAAATTGACCTTGCCGGTGAACTGGGCCAGCGACCAGGAGCCCGCCACTATCATGGCGGCCTTGCCCGCAGCAAAGGCATCCACCGCCTGTGCTTCGGTGGCATCGGCAGGATGGTCCCCTATGTAGGGCCGCCAGCTCGCCAGCTCACGAAACGCTGCCACATAAGGGGCATCGGTCACTCGCGCCTGACCGTTGATCAGCGCCAGGCGGCCATCTTCCCCATGCCAGTAATTGGGACCGATATTCTGATAACCAAGCTCGGAGACCACCCAGCTGTCGTGAGCCGCCAGTGCCAGCGGCAGATAGCGGCCATCCTGCTTCATCTTCTCCAGCACGGCGAAGAAGTCGGCACGGGTTCGCGGCGGTGTCAGCCCAAGGGCGTTGAAGATATCGACATTGAAGTAGAAACCCTGGATCACGGAGGCAATGGGCAGGCAGAAGGTCTGGGCCCCGGAGTCGGTCTGCCAGGCGGCCTTGGCAAAGCTCGGGAAGTTCTCCATCCCGGGCAGGTCCGTCAGATCCAGCAGATGCCCCTGCTGGAACAGCCGCAGGGACTGATCATAAGGACGGCAAGTGATGAGATCCCCTGCCTTCCCCGCTGCCAGCCGCTCGGCAAGCTCCCGATCATAATCCGCCGAGCGCTGCGAATGCAGCTTAAGGGTGATCTCGGGATGGATCGCCTGAAAACGGGGCAGAAACTGCTCCTTCCAGAGCGCCTCGTCATCCACGCGCCAGGTTTCCAGCACCAGCTCCTGGGATACCGCCGCCGTACTCAGCCCCCAGACCAGCAGGGCACTCACAGATTTCCACATCGCCTCTCTCCTACACCTTGAAACGGGCCACCAGACTCTGCTGCTGGCTGGCCAGCCCCGACAACACCTCACCACTGCTCGCCGATACCCGGGACGCCTGCTCGGTCTCGTGAGCCACGTCTGCGATGGCCGCCACGTGCTGGGCCACTCCCTGACTCACCGAAATCTGCTCCGCTGCGGCATAAGCCATGTGATCCGCAATATCCTTGATGGCCTCCATGCGCGAGGCGATCCCCGCCAGGGCACTCTCGACATCCCGGGTCTGCAGCACACTCTGCTGGGTCTGCTCATGGCTCTGGGCCATCACGCTCGCCACATCGCGGGCGCATCCCTGCAGGTTGTCGATCATCACCTGGATCTCCTGGGTCGCCCCTTGTGAACGGGTAGCCAGCGCCCGCACCTCCTCGGCCACCACGGCAAAGCCCCGCCCGGCCTCCCCGGCACGGGCCGCTTCGATGGCCGCATTGAGGGCCAGCAGGTTGGTCTGTTCAGCCATGCCACGGATCACCTCGAGAATGTTGCCAATGTTGCTGCTGTAGCCTTCGAGCTTGCGGGTGATCGCCATGGCCCCGGCGATGTCGGTCGCCAGTTGCTCGATGCCATCCCGATTGGCCTGCATCAGATGACGTCCGCGCCGGCTCTCGTCATTGGCCTCCCCCACCTCCCGACGAACATGATCGCTCGAGCGCGCCACTTCGGTCGCACTGGTCTCCAGCTCGAAGATGGCGGCCGCTACCTGATCGGTCTGGGCCTTCTGCGCCTGCACCTGCGACATCACCTGCTCGCCGATCTCTGCGGTCTTGCGCGTCTCGCTCACCAAGTACTCAGAGCCGGTCTGGACCTCCATCAGAAGCGTCTTGGTGTGGTGGGCCAGCTGGTCGATGGAGTTCGCAACCTCACCAAGCTCGTTCCTGGCGGGGTAGCGAACCCGCAGCGTCATGTCACCTTGTGCCATCAGACCGAGAACCCGATTGATCCGCACCAGCGGCACCTGGATGCTGCGGGCCGTACTCCAGGCAACAATGAGGGCGATGAGCACGGAACACAGGGCCACCATCACGATCCAGGTGCGGGCGCTGTCAACCGCGACGTCGGCACTCAGCCTGTCCTCCTGCATGCTCTGGTTGCTGATGGCGATAAGCCTGTCCAGGACCTCCCCCAGTTGCTGGCTCTGCGCCTCCTGCTGTTCACGCAAGCCATGGAGTTGCTGGCTGATTTGCTGACGGCGCACCAGGGTGGCAATCAGCCCCTTGTCGCCAAATACCAGCTGGGGAATGCGCGCCACATGGCGGGTGAACCTGGCCTTGACGTCATCGGGGACAACAATCCGCTCCAGACGCTGGTTCGCAATGTCGATGTCTTTGGCCAGCACCCCCTGTAGCGCCACCAGATCCGTGTTGCCGTCGGCACGCAGGATCAGCTTGAGATCCCGTGCAATACCGCTGGTGATGAGCTCCGCCTTGTTCTGCAAAGAGCGCCGCCCTGCCGTGTAACGCACCAGCAGGTCTGCCGCCGAACGGTAGTTGTCGTCCAGGTGCAGCAGCTCGCTCCGCATCCGTGCGAGCACCCGTTCCAGCTCGACCGACTCTTCGTGCAGGCTCATCAACTGCTCAGAGATGGTAAACAGCCGGGGGGCCTGGTCGGTGACCCGGGCGAGTTGCCGCTCACTCTCGGTATCGAGTGTCAGGGCCGCGAATGCCTTGATGTGCTGCTCATAGCGGACCTTGTCATGGGCAACACGCTGACGGGACTCGGGGAACGCCGACGTCTCCCGGATGGCGAGATGCGCCAGGCTGTCCCTGTCAGCCATCAGCAATGCGGCGCGCAGCCGGCTGGCGGTCAGGGCCTGAGGCGTCGCCTCCTCGGTCACCTGCTGGAAACGACCGTGAATGGAGGTCGTCTTCAGGTAACTGATGGCCCCGAGCAATAGCAACAGGACCAGCAGCAGCGTAAAGCCCAATCTGATCCGCTGTACGATCGACATCCTTCTCTCCCACCTCTCCCTCCGCATCGGGGCGGAGCCGGTTATCAAGGCACCAGGAGCCCGACAGGCATCCTGGTGCATCTGGCTGACGGCTTATCGACTCAACCTGCCCTGGCAATCGAGCCTGACCACTTCCCCTGAGGCCCCCAGCAGAGAAGCCGGTACCCAGCGTACGGTCGCCATGTCGATGCGTGCCTGTCCACTGGTGCCCAGGATGAAGGGGGTATTGACCTTCGCGAAGTCCATGCCCTCTTCGAGGCAGCGCAGGGGCAGACTCAGGGTCACCCACTTCTGCGGGGGCAACTGGCGCAAGGCCGGCGCAATCTCGATGGACTTGCCGCAGGGCCAGCCACACTGCAGCCCCAGCGTCATGTCCCCCGCTGGCGCCTGCTGCACCCGCAGCGTCACCTGCAGCTCGCTCTCGCCCTTCAGGTAGGTGCGACGATCCGCCCCCTTGACCTGGGTGGTCTGCAACTGGATCGTGGCCCCGGAGTCGACACCCGGCTTGTTAGCCCCGAGGAAGGTGACCGCTCGCGCATCCTGCTGGCGCAGGTAGTCGATGGGCTGAACCTTGATGAAGGTCATCTCGGTCACGCTGTTGCCGGAGACTTCAGTCCCCGTCCAGTTGCTGGCATCCCCCATGCGCAGACGGTGTTCTTCACCCGCCTTTGGCCCGAACAGCTCGAGCACCTTGTCAGCGGCGCTCAGTTTGGCAGGGTCGCTCTCGTTGCAGCCGAAGGTACGATTATCCAGGGTCAGGGTATTGAGGTTGCTGACCCGGGCCGCCACAGGGGAAGGCTTGCCGTAGCTGAGCCCGTAGCCATAGGGGAAGAGCGGTGCGTACTCACCCGCGGGATCCTGCTCGAAGGCTGGACGCTGCCAGCCCGGGATATGGGTGGGCGTGCGATTGATGGTGGTGGCGCACTTGCTGAAGGGCCACGAGAAGGAGAGGCGTCCCTGGAAGTCATGGGCCACCTTGCCCTTGGCATCCCTGAACAGCAGATCGGTGATCCCCTCCCCCTCGGTGCCCGGTAGCCAGGCGGCGACAAAGGCGGAAGAGAGATTGAGCTCCTCATTGACGTAGAGCGGACGTCCGGAGAAAAGCACGGTCACCACGGGGATGCCGGCCGCCTTCAGCCGCTTGAGGGTCAACAGATCCTCGTGATAGCTGCTCTTGAGATCCCCATAGGCAAGGGTCTTGTTGTCAGGAATGTCGCCGAACCACTCGGCATAGGGATCCTCCCCCATGACCAGGATGGCGACATCGGGCTTGGCTCCCGCAAACTCACCGGATCCCGTGCTCACCTGCACATGATCCGCACCGACGGTGGCGGTCACCGCATCCAGCACGCTCTGGGCACCGGGGAAATCACCGCGCCCGTTTTCGCTGCCTTGCCAGGTCAGGCTCCAGCCCCCCACCTGCTTGCCCAGATCGTTGGCGGCGCTCCCAGCCACCAGCACCCGGCTCTGCCGGCTCAGGGGCAGGATCCTGCCCTCGTTCTTGAGCAGCACCAGCGACTTGCGTACCGCCTCCCGGGCAAGCGCCTTGTGCGTCACGGCACCAAGTTCACCCTGCTTGCCCGCCAGCTCACGGGCCGACGGCATGGGTTTCTCCCACAGCCCGGCCCGCATCTTGACCCGCAGGATACGCGTCACGGCATCGTCGATCCGGCTCATCGGGATCTGCCGGCTCGCCACGCCATCGAGCAGGCTCTGGCGAAACTCCATCCAGTCCTTGCGCGCCGTGACCATGAAAATGTCGACCCCGGCCAGCACCGCAGGCAGGCAGCTCCCCATGGTGCAACCGGCGATCTCGCTGTGACCGTTCCAATCAGAGACGACAAGGCCATCAAAGCCCATCTTGCCCTTGAGCACGTCGGTCAGCAGATAGCGGCTGCCGTGCAGCTTGCCGTTGTACTCAACCCCGTCCTCTGGCAGCACATCGCGGTTGAGCTCGTTGTGCCAGCTGTTGAACGAAGCCATGACCACCTGGGCACCGGCATCCAGCCCCGAGAAGTAGCCCACCGCGTGCAGGTTGCGCAGGTCCTCTTCCGAATAGAAGTTCTGACCCCGGTCGACCCCGTTCAGGGTGCCGCCGTCCCCCACGAAGTGTTTCACGTTCGAGATGACATGGCGCTGGCCGCGCAGATCCGTCGCGGAACCTTGCAGGCCACGCACCATCTCGCCAGCATAGTGATAGACGATGGCGGGATCTTCGGAATAGCCCTCATAGGTCCGGCCCCAGCGATCATCCCTCGGCACCGCCACCGTCGGGGCGAAGGTCCAATCCAGCCCGGTGGCGGCCACTTCCCGCGCCGTCACCTGGCCGATACGGTAGATAAGATCCGGATCCCGCGCCGCCCCCAGGCCGATATTGTGCGGGAACAGGGTCGCCGCGAAGACGTTGTTATGGCCGTGCACCGCATCGGTCGCCCACATGAAGGGGATGCGATACCCCCTGCCCTCAAAGCCCGCTTCCGCCGCCTGCCAATAGGTGTCGGCCTGGTGTGCCCAGTCCTGGGCCGACGCGTGTTTGTTGTTGCCGGGCCAGCCACCCCCCCCGTTGAGGACGGAGCCAATCTTGTAGCGCGTCACCTCCTCAGGTGTCACTTCACGAAAGTCGGGCTGGATCATCTGGCCAACCTTCTCCTCCAGGGTCATCCGGGAAAGCAGAGCCTGGATCTGGCGCTCCATCCCCTCGTCCCTGGCAATGGCGCTGTGGATCTGCGGCCAGGTGGAAAAATAGGGCATGGTCGACAACTCATCCGCCATCCCGGCACTCCAGATGCCGCACCCCACGAATAGGCAGGTCATAGACCTGGTGAGACCTGTAGTTTTACGCATTTTCCTTATGACTCTCCGGATGTTCTCGTTCATCGCCTGGACTCATCGTTCATGGCGAGTCGTCTTGAAAAACAGTCGAATTTGAAATCGATTGCAAGAATATTAAATGGTAAACAGAAATCTCTTCGTCATTCCAGCAGTATCTTTGTCATGCCATGACAAAGATCCCGCTGAAAGAGAAAATAGTGATGCAACTCACAAACTCGGGGGCGTGTCTCATCAGCAGAATACCCAGGAAGGAACAGAGAGAACGGGTAGACTCATTGCAGGAAGATCAACAAAATAAAATCAAAACAATAATTTAAATGCAGTCAATCACGTTAATTTGCCACATGAGCTGCCTGGAACGACACCGATATGGCCAAACGGCTGGGGAGTCAGAGGAATGTTGAAAGGATTCAATGGAGTTCAATTCAAGTGCATGAATATATCAATAAACGAAAATTTGCCGTCTCCATCACATTTCATAAAAGCAAACTTGATCTGCCAAAAAATTTACTGTTACCTGAATCATGAAATCGATTTCCACTCAAGGATTGTGTGTGAATCTTGACAGTGAAATGCGGGCCGCAGGATGACTCGGTCATTTTCTGCGTGAGTGCGAAAATCGACGCCATTATTTCCGTCTGTGATCAAAGGGGTAACAATGAAAACATCTCGGCTTAGAGCCCTGACGCTTGCCATGTCTTGCGTCATTGGCTTGCATGGCTGCTCCCTGCCCAGTGCAGGAGCATCTGGTTCAGCGACCTCCTCGGCATCTGCCGGACCTGTGGGTGAATTGCTGACCAATGGGGGCTTCCAGGGAACCGATGGATGGTGGACGGCCGGGGGGACCCTGAACGCCGAGAACCAGATGGGCTGTATCACCTTCACCGAGTCGGGCTCCAATCCCTGGGATGTCATCCTGGGTCAGTCCAATCTCGGCCTGGTGCAGGGGCAAACCTACAAACTCCATTTCACTGCCATGGCCAAGAGCGACATCAACGTCAAGGCCCTGATCCAGCATGATGGCGCCCCCTACACCAACTACATGGTGCAGGACCTCGCCCTCGGCAGCACGCCCAAACCGTTCGATATCCAGTTCACACCTTCTGCCACTGACGAGAAGACCCAGTTCCAACTTCAGATGGGCACCCAGACACCGACCACTGTCTGTATCGGTGAAGCCACGCTATCGGGCCCCTCCTTGATCAAGAAATCGGAGCTGGGCAGCGTGCGCGTCAACCAGGTCGGCTATCTGAGCAAGGCTCTGAAACGGGCGACCATCGCCACCGACAGCAAGGACGCGCTCCCCTGGACCCTGCGCAATGCCCAGGGTGAGACCATCGCGGAAGGCAAGACCACGCCCTTTGGCCTGAATGCCGCATCCGGCGAGAACGTGCAGATTGCCGACTTCAGTCAGGTCACCACCCCGGGCACCGGCCTGGTACTGGAGGTCGCCGGCCAGAAGAGTCATCCGTTCAGCATCGGCGATGACATCTATCACACCATGAAATTCGATGCCCTCTCCTTCTTCTATCAGCAGCGTAGCGGCATCGACATCGAAGCCAAATATGTCCAGCGCCCCGACCTTGCTCGCCCGGCAGGACACAAGCCCGAGAACGTAACCTGCTTCAACAAGCAGGACGCCAAGGGCAACCAGTGGCCTGGCTGTGACTTCACGCTGGATGTGACCGGCGGCTGGTACGACGCTGGCGATCAGGGCAAGTACGTGGTCAACGGGGGGATCTCGGTATGGACCTTGATGAACCTTTATGAACGGGAGCAGCTGGCGAAAGAGGGTGACAAGAGCGCCTTTGCCGACGGCAAGGTCAAGATCCCGGAACAGCACAACGGCTACAACGATCTGCTGGACGAGTCCCGCTGGATGATGGAGTTCTTCCTCGCCATGCAGGTGCCCGAAGGCAAGAAGGCCTGGGTGCCGGTAGGCGATCAGTCCAAGCAGCTCGACAGCCTGAAACTGACCGAGATCGATGCCTCCGGCATGGTCTTCCACAAGGTCGCCGACGAAGCCTGGACCGGGATGCCGCTCCCGCCCCACAAGGATCCACAACCCCGTTTCCTGAGCCACCCCAGCACGGCTGCGACTCTGAACCTGGCGGCCACTGCCGCCCAGTCTGCTCGCGTATGGAAAGATCTGGATCCGGCCTTCGCACAGCGCAGCCTGCAGGCAGCGGAACGAGCCTGGAAGGCGGCCAACCGCCATCCGGACGTCTATGCCTATGACAACTTTGTGGGATCCGGTCCCTATGATGACACCAACCTGAAGGACGAATTCTACTGGGCTGCCGCCGAGCTGTTTGCCACCACCGGCAAAGCCGAGTACAAGCAGGCCGTCCAGCAGTCCCCTCTCTATCTGGCTGCCCCCAAGGGGGATCGCAGCGCAAGCGGTGATCTCTACTGGCAGGATCTCAGCAGCGCAGGGACCATCACGCTGGCCATGGTGCCCAACAAACTGGGCAAACAGGAAGTGGAGAAGGCGCGCGCCGCTATCATCGCCGCAGCTGACGGCTACCAGAAGAGCGTGGCGACGGAGGGCTACCTTATCCCCTATCAGGCGACCGAATACCCCTGGGGCTCCAACTCCAACCTGATGAACCGCAGCATCTTCCTCGGGTTGGCCCATGACTTCACGGGAGAGCGCAAATACCTGCAGGCCATGTCCGATGCCATGGATTATGTGCTCGGCCGCAACCCCCTCGACCAGTCCTATGTGTCGGGCTACGGCAGCCGTCCGCTGAAGAATCCGCACCACAGGTTCTGGGCTCACCCCATCGACCCCGCGTCTCCCCTGGTTCCGCCAGGTGTACTCTCGGGCGGACCGAACTCCATCAACTTCAGCGATCCCGTTGCCTCCACCCTCAAGGGCAAGTGTACCGGCCAGACCTGCTGGAAAGATGAGATTGGTGCCTGGACGCTGAACGAGGTCACCGTCAACTGGAATGCCCCCTTCTTCTGGACGGTCAGCGTACTGGATGAAGGTGGATTGACCCGCTGATCACCCTTCCAATGCTCCGTCCCCATGACGGAGCATTGTTTTACTCCCCTGCCGACCTTGCCCAGGACAGCTCCCGCACCGGTCGCCACCCTCCGCTTTACGTTTCCCTTTTCCCTTTTCCCTTTTCCGTCATCATTCAGAGGCTGACGGCAGCAGAACCCTCTCTTATCGATCATTTCATTGCATCTGACCGCACCTTCGCAACCCTGCCTTTTACATGTCCGTCTCTTGGCCACCTTATTTGCGCATCCACTTGATCCCTCATTTGCCATCAGATCTGCTGACGCCATCTGGGCATCACCCGCTCCCCGCCTCTTCTACAGTGCCCCGCGCGCGAAGAAGGCGGGAAAGCAGGATACCCGGCTCCTGAATCGGGTTTCGTGACCCTCAGCGAGAACCACAAGGCAACCCCAGGCTGAGCCCGCAATCTGAGCAAGACACTGTACAGAGCCCCTGAGCCGACACCATGACCCCCTGCCACCAGGGGGTGAAGGAGCACGGCGATGGGCTCGGTTACCCGGGGTTGCTGGCATGGTCGCCGGATCGACACCATGCCGAAAGCGCCCCCTGCATCATGCAGGGGTCCAGGAGCAGCATGAAAACCACGACAGATTTGAAATCGATATTTCAAAATACCAAGTCGAATAAACATGGCGTAAATCACATCATAAAAACAATTACAACCAACTGATAGATAACGATATTTTATTTTGTATACCTTATATCAAATATCCATCAAGTGATCGCGATCACAATTACATAACCCGATTTGTGAAATCGATTTCCCACTTTGTTGCATCGATCTATAGTGAGCCCAGCTTAATAACTGAGGAATGATCATGAAAAAAATCATGTTGTGCTGCTCTGCCGGGATGTCCACCAGCCTGCTGGTGAAAAAAATGCTGGTAGAAGCCGAAAAACGGGGCCTGGCTGCCGAGATCAAGGCTTTTGGCGCATCGGAGTTCGATGACCAGATGCCCCATTACCAGGTGGTCTTGCTGGGACCGCAGATCAAGTACATGCAACCGGAGTTGCAAGCCAAGGCGGCGGCTCTCGGCATCAAGGTACAACCTATCGACATGATGGATTACGGCATGCAGCGCGGCGACAAGGTGCTGGACTACGCCCTCTCCCTGATTGGTTAAGCGTGCTCACAAGGAAGGACACACACTATGAGTTCACTCTATGGGATGCTGGTCAAGTTGATCGAACAACGGATCGGCCCATTGGCAGGAAAACTGGGCCAGCAACGCTATGTTCTGGCCATCCGTGACGGTTTTATTGCCGCGCTGCCGTTCATGATCGTCGGCAGCTTCATGCTGGTCTTCATTTTTCCACCCATCTCCAGCGAAACCACCTGGGGCTTTGCCAGAGCCTGGCTCGATTTTTCCAACACCTATCGTGCCGAACTCATGTTGCCCTTCAACATGAGCATGGGGCTGATGACGGTCTTCATTTCGGTGGGCGTCGCATCTAGCCTGGCCAAACAATACTCCCTGGACCCCATCACCACGGGCCTGCTGTCGCTGATGTCGTTCATGCTGGTGGCGGCGCAATATAAAGACGGCACCATCTCCACCCAGTATTTCTCCGGTCAGGGCATCTTTACCGCTCTCATTTGTGCCATCTATTCGACCGAGGTCTATGCCTGGCTCAAGCGCAACAACATCACCATACGTCTGCCCGAGCAGGTCCCGATGGGGGTCGCGCGCTCCTTCGAGGTGCTGATCCCGGTCCTGGCGATTATCCTGACCCTGCACCCCTTCAACATGCTGCTGCAGGAAACCACAGGCATGATCCTGCCCGAGGCGATCATGTCCATGCTCAAACCGCTGGTAGCGGCTTCCGACAGCCTGCCTGCCGTCTTGCTGGCGGTGCTGTTGTGCCAGATCCTCTGGTTTGCCGGCATCCACGGCACCATGATCGTCACCGGCATCATGAACCCCTTCTGGATGGCAAACCTGGCCAGCAACCAGGCCGCATTGGCCGCCGGCCAAGCCATTCCCCACACCTTCCTGCCCGGTTTCTGGGATCACTTCCTGTTTATCGGCGGCGTGGGCTCCACCTTGCCACTGGCATTCCTGCTGATGCGCAGCCGTGCCGTGCACCTGCGCACCATAGGGCGAATGGGCGTGGTCCCCGGGTTCTTCAACATCAACGAGCCGATCCTGTTTGGTGCTCCCATCATCATGAACCCGGTCTTCTTCCTGCCCTTCATCCTGGTGCCGGTGATCAACGCCATCCTGGCCTGGTTCGCGGTGGATCTGGGTCTGGTTGAGAAGGTCGTGATGCTGACCGCATGGACCACGCCGGCCCCCATCGGCGCCTCCTGGGCGACCAACTGGGCCTTCAGTCCGGTCATCATGTGCTTCATCTGCATGGGGATCTCCGCCCTGATGTATTACCCCTTCGTGCGGGCTTACGAGCGCACCCTGCTCAAGCAGGAAGCCGAGACGGCTGAAGCGGAAGAAGCCGCCAGATCAGAAAAAGCAGACACAATCACACCGATTCAGAGTCAGGCGTAAGCGCCAGGCGTGCGGGCGCCACGCCGCCTGCACGCCGGTCATCAAGAGGAAACTGCAATGCAATATACATTCCCCGAAGGCTTCTGGTGGGGTAGCGCCTCGTCGGCCGCACAATCGGAAGGAGCTGCCAATGTGGGCGGCAAGGCACCGACCATCTGGGATCACTGGTTCGAGACGGAGCCACACCGTTTCCATGGTCAGGTTGGCCCGGCCAACACCTCCACCTTCTACGATCGTTATCGTGAAGACATCGCATTGATGGAACAGATTGGCCACAACAGCTTCCGCACATCCATCTCCTGGGCCCGGTTGCTGCCGGATGGCCACACCGTCAACCAGGAGGCCGTCGACTTCTACAACAAGGTTATCGATGAGCTACTGGCCAAGGGGATCAAACCCTTCATCGGCCTGTTCCACTTCGACATGCCGATGTACTGGCAGGAGCAGGGGGGCTGGGAGAGCCGCGAAACCGTGGCGGCTTATGCCGAGTACGCAGCGCTCTGCTTCAAACTGTTCGGTGATCGCGTCGCCTGCTGGATGACCTTCAATGAACCCGTTGTGGTAGTGGAAGGAGGGTATCTGTATGACTTCCATTACCCGAACCAGATGGACTTCAAACGGGCAGCCCAGGTGGCCTATCACATGATGCTGGCCCACAGTCTGGCGGTGAAGCGTTATCGCACACTCTCCCTGCCCGGCCAGATCGGCATCGTCCTGAACCTGACCCCCTCCTATCCGCGCTCTTCAAACCCGGCAGACTTGAAGGCCTCGTTCATTGCCGACCTGTTCTTCAACCGCGCCTTCCTCGATCCTGCGGTGAAGGGGGTTTATCCCCAGGAGCTGATCGATATCCTGCGCGAGCACGATCAGATGCCCGTGGTGCAAAGCGGCGACTGCGAACTGCTGGCCGCCGGCAAGATCGATCTGCTCGGCATCAACTACTACCAGCCGCGGCGAGTGAAGGCACGCATGACGGCCATCAACCCGGACTCCCCTTTCCTGCCTGACTGGTTCTTCGAGAATTACGAGATGCCAGGCCGCAAAATGAACCCTTATCGCGGCTGGGAAATATATGAGCGCGGTATTTATGACATATTGATCAACCTGCGCGACAACTATGGAAATATCCCAAGCTATATCTCCGAAAATGGTATGGGTATCGAAGGGGAACACAGATTTATTGGTGAAGATGGTCAGGTAAAAGACGATTATCGTATCGACTTCATTCGCGGCCACCTCCAATGGATTCATACCGCCATTGCCGAAGGAAGTAATTGCCGTGGTTATCACCTGTGGACCTTTATTGACAACTGGTCCTGGATGAATGCCTACAAGAACCGTTATGGATTCATCAGCCTTGATTTGGAAAGCCAGCAGCGCACCGTCAAGAAAAGTGGTGAATGGTTCGCCAACGTCTCTCGTAATAATGGATTTTAAGGAGTCATAAATGATGGATCTTGAAGAAGCAGTCATGGGCATCATCGTCAATGCCGGCCAATCTCGCAGTCTCTGTTTCGAAGCCCTGCGTCAGGCTCGTGCTGGCCAGTTCAGCGAAGCGGATGCCTTGCTGCTCCAGGCCACCGACGCGGGGAAGGCTGCCCATGCCGTACAAACCAAACTGATTGAAGCCGATGAGGGCGAAGGCAAGACCAAGATGACACTGGTCATGGTACATGCCCAGGATCACCTGATGACCTCCATTCTGTGCCGCGAACTGGCCACCGAACTGGTCGAGATCTATCGCCGCCAAGCCAGCTGATTTTAACTCATCGGATCGGGAGTCCGTGCTTTTGCCACCGTTATATACGGTGGCTTTTTTTATTCTGGTTATACCAGCCAGCCGTCATGTCTTTCATACCTTTTTCAGGCAATTTCAAAAATATGAAACTGTCATGACGCGATACCAGTATAAGTTTCAACATCTGTTTATGGCTATTCTGGTGCTGCTTGTAGTCATCAATAAAACACTCATTAATAAACACACAGGAATGTGGATAATATGCGTAAACTTGGACTGATGTCAGTATTGCTGATGGCGGGAGGATTATATTCCACTCAGGCATCGGCATGGTGGTGGAGCAATCAGGATTGGCAGGTCTCTGATGGTTGGCGCAATGGCGGGTCAGAATTCGACTGCACCTGGCGCGCCGCCAACGTCTGGATGGAGTCCGGCACGGCCATCCTCCATGCGAAATCCGACAAAGGAAACAAGAGCTGCGCTGAGCTGCGAACCTACAACTACACCCGCAAGGGTCGTTATGAGGTGCAGATGCAGGCAGGATCGGTGCCTGGCACCATCAGCTCCTTCTTTACCTATACCGGAGATGCAGGCACCAGCTCTCACTATGAAGTCGACATCGAGCTGATGGGAGGCACAAACCTGCTCCATACCAACGTCTGGATCCAGGGGCGTCAGTATCCTCAGGACATCGACCTGGGCAAGTACGGTATCTCCATCTGGAACATGGAGCGCTACGCCTTCAACATCGACGAGGCGGGAGTCACCTGGCAGGTCTTCAGCCGCACCCAGAACAAATGGGTGAGCGTGCGCCGCGAGAGCCGCCCCGTCACCAGCTGGATGCAGACGTTTGTGAATAACTGGATCAGCGCCAACCCGAGCTTCCCGCCCAGCTCCTACAACGGCCAGCCCGTCTACGCCAAATACAAGTACGCCAATGTGACGCCCTGGGAGTGATCGCGATGGTCAACTAAATCCGGGCACACGGCGGCATACCCAAAACCGAAGACACAAAAAAGCCCAACTGAATAAATCAGTTGGGCTATATGGATGGCGGAGGAGGTGGGATTTGAACCCACGGATGGTCGCCCATCGCCGGTTTTCAAGACCGGTGCATTCAGCCGCTCTGCCACCCCTCCGCAGCAGTGCGACGCATATTACCCATGCCCCCAGCCCTTGTAAATCCCCACTCCGTTTGTTTGCCCATTTATTGGGCTATCTGGCGCACAAAACCGGCAAAACCACTGCAAACCGTGCTTTTTCAAGCGGATGGCTTGACTTGAAAACAGACTCACCCACTATAGGGGCCACTACCACATCCCCAGCAAGATGGACTTATGAGAATCAAACATGCCCTGTTCGCCGCCCTGACCGGCGCGACCCTGCTTGCGGCGCCCGTGCAGGCGAGCGAGCTGACCAAGAGCGATGTCGAGCAGATCGTGCGCGACTATCTGGTCAAGAATCCGGAGATCCTGGTCGAGATGTCCAACGCCCTGCGTGCCAAGCAGGAGAGCCAGCAGGCCGAGAACGACAAGACGCTGATAGAAGCCCATGCCAAGCAGCTCTTCGCCAACCAGGATCCCGAGAGCGGCAATCCCAAGGGCAGCCTGACGGTGGTGGAGTTCTTCGACTACAACTGCGGCTACTGCAAGCGCGCTCATCCCCTCATTCAGCAACTGCTCTCTGAGGACAAGGAGATCCGCTACATCTACAAGCAGTTCCCCATCCTGAGCGAAACTTCCTACTACGCCGCCCGCGCGGCGCTGGCGGTGAAGCTCGGCCAGCCCGACAAATACCAGGCCTTCCACGACAAGCTGTACGCCCATCAGGGACCCCTCTCCGACGAAGCCCAGGTGAAAGACGTCGCCAGGGCCGCCGGCGTGGACTGGAGCAAGGTCGAGGCGAAGATCAAGGACGGCAGCATCGATCAGAATCTGGGTACCAACCGGGCGCTGGCCGAAGCCATGGCCATTTCCGGTACCCCGGCCTTTATCATCGGCGATCAGATCCTGCGCGGCGCACCGCGGGATCTGGCCAGCCTCAAGGCTATCATCAAGGATGTCCGCGCCGGCAAGAGCATTCAGTAACCCGCGCCTTGTTCATGAAAAAACGCCCCGGCATGCCGGGGCGTTTTGCTATTCAGGCTGCAAACCATCAGGCCTGATGGGCCGTCGCAAGAAGCTGTCAGCAAGGCGAAGAGCAGCGCTGGGACCCGAGTTGATATGAATAAATGAGGCTCCCGAGCAACGCATGACCCGTGATCACGGCTTCGCAGCAGGGCCATAACCGTTCGGATTCTGGCTTTGCCAGCGCCAGGTATCGATCATCATCTGCTCCAGACCCCGCTCAGCCTGCCAGCCCAGCTCGTCACGGGCCAGAGCCGGTTCAGCCCAGCACTCGGCAATATCGCCGGGGCGACGGGGCTTGATCTGGTAGGGAATGGCACGGCCACTGGCTGCCTCGAACGCCTTGACCATCTCCAGCACGGAATAGCCCTGACCGGTGCCAAGGTTATAGGTGAAGACGCCGGTATCACTCTTGATGCGGGCCAATGCTTTGAGGTGACCGATGGCGAGATCCACCACGTGGATATAGTCGCGCACCCCGGTGCCGTCCGGCGTCGGGTAGTCGTTGCCAAAGACCCCCAGCTCCTTGAGCTTGCCCACGCCGACCTGACTGATGTAAGGCAGCAGGTTGTTGGGGATGCCGTTGGGATCTTCACCGATGAGGCCGCTCTCGTGAGCCCCCACCGGGTTGAAGTAGCGCAGCAGCACGATGGCCCAGCGAGGATCGGATTTGGAGAGGTCACGCAGGATCTCTTCGACCATCAGCTTGGAGCGGCCATAGGGGTTGGTGGCGCTGGTGGGGAAATCTTCCCGCAGGGGTACCGAGGCCGGATCCCCATAGACGGTGGCCGAGGAGCTGAACACCAGCCGGAACACGCCGGCCCTGGCCATCTCTTCGCACAGCACCAGGGTGCCGGTCACGTTGTTCTGATAGTAGGTGAGCGGGATCTGGCCGGATTCCCCCACCGCCTTGAGGCCGGCGAAGTGGATCACGGATGCTATCTTGTGTTCGGCAAACAGCCGTTGCAGGCAGGCTCTGTCCAGAATGTCCCCTTCCACGAAGGTGACCGGCTTGCCGGTGATCCGCTCTACCCGCTTGAGAGACTCGGGGGAAGCGTTGGAGAGGTTGTCCAGTACTACGACCTGCTGCCCGACGTTCAAGAGTTCAACCAGGGTATGGGAGCCGATATAGCCGGCGCCCCCTGTGACCAGAATTGTCATTTTGTATCCCGTGTTCGACTGAAACTGGAGCTGAGTCTACCCGCCCGGCCCCGTTGCGAAAAGAGCGGGATGCTCATGGCCCCCTCAATAGTCGACGCTGACATCCCCGCTGGCGGTGCAGGAACAGGCCAGCGCCACCCCGTTCTCGAGATCTTGCGCGCTCAAGGTCATCACGCTCTGGCGCTCGATTTCGCCTTCCGTGGTGCAGCGACAGGCGCCGCACACCCCGGCGCGGCAAGCGGCCATCATGGTTTCCCCCGCCCCCTCCAGCGCCGCCAGCAGGGTCTGGCCAGGCAGTATCTTCACCTTCTTGCCGCTCTTTTTGAGGGTCAGCCAGAAGTGGTCGCTATCGGCCGCAACTGGCGCCGCACCCGATGTAACAGCAGGCAGGCCGAACGACTCCTGATGCAACTGCGCTGCCGGCAATCCCAGCTCCGCCAGCATGGTGCAGACTGCGGTCATGTAGGGGGCAGGCCCGCACAGATAGACATGGCGGCTCAAGAGATCCGGCGCCAATTCCTTGAGCATCCCCGGTGTGAGCCGGCCAACCCAGGGATGAGCCGTTGGCGCCTCTTCCCCTACTTTCTCCAGCACTAAAGCATGGCGCACACCGGCATGAGCCTCAGCCAGCGAAGCCAGTTCCCTTGCGAAGATCACATCCCCGGGGGTTCTGGCGCTGTGAATAAAGCGGATGTCTGCATCCGGCCGTTCGGCCAGCTCGTCCCGCAGCATGGCCCACATGGGGGTGATGCCGGAGCCGGCGCTGAGCAGCAGCGGCCGCTCGCAGGGGAGCGCGGTCAGGTGAAAATCGCCGAAGGGGCCGTCTACCCGGATCTCGTCCCCCACTTGCAGGCTCTGATGCAGATGGTGAGAGACCAGCCCCACATCCTTGATGGTGACCTGCCAGAAAGGATCCTGCGGGCTGGAGGAGAGGGTGTAGGCGCGGCAGTGGGGCTGGCCGTCAATCATCGTGTGCAGGGTGACGCACTGGCCAGCCAGCACGGAGGGCAGGTCGCCAGCCAGGGGTTCAAATTGCCAGCTCGCCACGTCGTGGGTCTCTGCCCGGCGGGCTATACAGCGCAGGCTCAAAGAGGTGGAGGTCATCGCAAGGCTCCTCTTGCTCGGAAATAGCGTTGAAAAAAGGCGAGCCATCAGGCTCGCCAAAGGCTTACAACATGCTGAGCGTGTAAGGCTGTATCTTTGCTCAGGCCGCCAGGATCTCGGCGAGATCCGCGTCTGCCGTGGTGGTTCCTTTCAGGCCGAACTGCTCCTCCAGCACCTTGAGCAGGGCCGGGGTGAGGAAGGCCGGGGCGGTCGGGCCGGTGCGGATGTCCTTCACACCGAGCGCCAGCAGGGTGAGCAAAATGACGATGGCTTTTTGCTCGAACCAGGAGAGCACCAGGGTCAGGGGCAGATCGTTGACGCCGCACTCGAACGCGTCGGCGAGCGCCAGCGCCAGCTGGATGGCGGAGTAGGCATCGTTGCACTGACCCACGTCCAGCAGACGGGGAATGCCGCCGATGTCGCCGAAGTCGAGCTTGTTGAACTTGTACTTGCCGCAGCCCAGGGTCAGCAGCAGGCTGTCCTGCGGGATCGCCTTGGCAAACTCGGTGTAGTAGGCGCGCTCGGCACGGTCACCGTCACATCCCCCCACCAGGAAGAAGTGGCTGATTTCGCCAGCCTTGACCTTGTCGATCACCGCAGGAGCGGCCTGCATCAGGGCGTTGCGGGCAAAACCGATGGTGATGAAGTGCTCGAGCTCAACGTGCTTGAAGCCTTCCAGCGCTTGCGCCTTGGCGATAACGGCGGAGAAATCTTCCCCTTCCAGGTGGGTCACACCGGGCCAGCCGACGATAGAGCGGGTGAAGATGCGATCCGAGTAGTTGCCCACGTTCGGGTCGATGATGCAGTTGGAGGTCATCACCACGGCGCCCGGGAAGTTGGCAAACTCCTTCTGCTGGTTCTGCCAGGCGGAGCCATAGTTACCCACCAGGTGCGGGTACTGCTTGAAGAAGGGGTAGGCCAGGGCCGGCAGCATCTCGCCGTGGGTGTAGACCTTGATGCCAGTGCCCCTGGTCTGCTCCAGGATGAGCTTGAGATCCACCATGTCGTGGCCGGAGACCAGGATGCACTTGCCCGGTACCGGAGTGACGCGTACCTGGGTCGGCTCGGGGTGGCCGAAGGCGGTGGTTTCACCGAGATCCAGCATCTCCATGATCTTGAAGTTCAGCAGGCCAATATCCATGGCGCACTTGAACAGGAGATCCAGATCGCAGGGATCCGTGCCGAGCCAGCTCATGATGCGATGGAATTCGGCGGCGACCCCGGCATCCTGCTGATCCAGCACCCGGGCGTGTTCCATGTAGGCGGCGGCGCCCTTGAGGCCGTAGAGGCAGAGCAGGCGCAGCCCCATGATGTCTTCGTTGACCTCGTTCTTGCCCCGGTTGACCGCGGTCTGCGGCGCCTGGGCAAGCTGGGCCAGCAGATCGGCACCCGGTTCGAAGCTGGCCGCGGCGGGCAGCGTGTCGGCCTGCACCGCCAGCGGTGCCAGCTTGGCGGCCAGTTGCTGGCGATAGGCCAGCGCCTGGTTGACGTAGGCGACGATGCGAGCGGAGTCGAAGTTGACGTTGGTGAGGGTGGCAAAGAACGCCTTGGGCACGAAAGCGTCTATTTCGCTGTCGACGATGCCGTGCTCGCGGGCCGCCAGGGCCCAGGCGCTGAGCCCTTGCAGGGTATAGATCAGCACATCCTGCAGATCAGAAGTTTCAGCCGTCTTGCCGCACATGCCTTGTGCATAGGCGCAGCCGTTGCCTGCCGGGGTACGAATAGTCTGTTCACATTGCACACAAAACATCATGTCTCTCCTAATTGGACATTTCAGTTATCTGTTTTGTGGCGATTCTATTCCGCTCCTGGAAAACTTAATAGGCATTCAATTTACCAATTAACATTTCATTGATGCAGATCAAATAGAAAAAAGCCGCCCAAATCGGGCGGCAAGCGGGTGGGAAATCAAGGAGAGACAACTCGGGTTTGCAACAACAGGGGCAATGATACGGGCCGGGGCATGGGCAGCCGGCCCCAGGTTCATCAGGCCAGATAGGCGCGCAGCATCCAGACCAGTTTCTCCTGCTGCTGCACATAGTCGGAGAGGATGGACGCAGTCCCTTCATCACCGGCATCGGCGGCCTGACCCAGGATGCGGCGCTGGGCAACCAGCAGTTCGCGGAAGCTCGCCAGCAGGGATTCCACGCAGGCACGACCGTCATGCAACCCCTTCTGCTCGGGGATGGCGGACACCTGGATGTAGTCGCTGAAGCTGTGCAGGGGCACCCCATCCAGGGTCAGAATGCGTTCGGCCAGGGCATCGACTTTCAGCAGCAGGTCGTTGTAGATCTCTTCGAATTTCAGGTGCAGCTCGAAGAACTGGTTGCCGCGGATGTTCCAGTGGAAGCCACGGACGTTCATGTAGAGGATCTGGTAGCTGGCCAGCAGCTTGTTGAGCTCGGCGGCCAGGGCTTGTGATTGAACGGTATCAAGACCAATGGGGCTCTTCATGATTCACCTCCAGGTGGTAAGCATTATCGGGAACGGAGTCAGCTTATCCAGAAGCAGACTCAAAGGACAATCGTCCGTGCCTTGCCGATCCATAGCCAATGGCTATCGTCGGCAAAAAAATGCACCGGCTTTCATTGCTCAAGCCGTTCGATATAGAGGATCACCTCGCCGAGATGAATACCGAACTTGCTGATCTTCGCGCGGTTGATCAGGCGGTCGTCGTCCAGCAGATACATCCAGTCATCAAAGCTCACCCTCACCACGCTCTCATCCGGCAGAGCCAGATCGAGTTGATAACGCCAATTGAGGGCAAAGCCCGCTGTCTTGCCTACCGCCTCCCCCACCACGTCTGAAGCCGTGCCGCGCCAGTGGCCATCCGCCCCCTTGCTCAAGAACCAGGTGCGGGTCTGCCGACGGCCATCATCAAAGTAGAACTGCTCGAACAGCTCCCCCTTGCCCTCTCGCCAGTGCCCCTGCATCTCGACCCGAAAGCGACTGGTCACTTCGCCGCTGCGGTCCGTCACCAGGCCATGGGCCACCAGCTTGCCATTGAAGAAACGGGCGAGATCCCAACCCGGCCGGGAGCCGCGATAATCGTCAAGACCCGCGCCGCAACCAGAGAGCCACAGCAGGGGCAGCAACCAGGCAAGACGCCACCAAGAAGAGAACTTCATGGAATACTCCATCAGGATTGGCCGCGCAGGCGGCGGGTCAGAGCGGGATCCCGGCTGTCGTCAGTCAGCCAGATAGCAAGAAACGCGGGGGCGAAGGC
The DNA here is from genome assembly GCF_027707425.1 of Aeromonas sp. QDB63. NCBI lineage: Bacteria > Pseudomonadati > Pseudomonadota > Gammaproteobacteria > Aeromonadales > Aeromonadaceae > Aeromonas > Aeromonas sp. QDB63. Next base: position 45,635 of record NZ_JAPCIS010000006.1, on the reverse strand, counting down.
GGGATCATCGAGAGAGCCAAGGAGGCGATCTCGCAACCAGAAGTGGCCCGTGCCTTGCTTGTCCACATAAAAAACCAGCTTGTCGCCGGGGGCGACATCCGGCCAGAGCGTGGCCAGTCGAGCCAGCCAGCGTTGGCGCTCACTCTCGCTGCCAAGGCCGAGCCGCTGCCACTCGGCGGCGGTCGCCTCCAGCAAATCCTGGCGCTCGATGGCCCTCGCGTAGGTAATGCTGAGGGCCTGCGGGTAGCGCCCCGGCTGATAGCGGCCGCTCTCGCTGTAGAGGGTGGCGTCATAGAGCTTGAACCAGAGCCAGCGCATCTCCCCCTGTCCCACGGTACGCAGCCCCTGCCAGGGGGCGGCAACGCTCTGGGCGGTCGCAAACAGTGGCAGGCTCAAGGCCGCCAGCAGCAGGCTAGTTCCACCCCATGTGCCAACGGGCGGGATCCTCCAGTTCATGCCAGTCCATCTCCTGTTCCTGCAGGGTGTTGATATCCTGCATCACCACGCTTGCCAGATGCCCCTGGGCATCGCGCTGGCAGGCCACCACCAGGTAGAAACGCTCGGCCAGCTCGCACTGGCCATCCCTGGTCCACTTGGAAAACAACAAGGTGTCGGTCGAAAAGGTGTTCATCTCGTCTCACCCTCCAGCTTGACCGTTACCCACAGGAGTACGGGTAACCACCACATCCAGATCACCGCCAGCAGCACTGTGCTTGTCCAGATGCCCCAGGGTAAGTTTACTGCCCCCATGGCGGCCCCCGCCATATAGGAGGAGGCGCCCCCCACCATGCCGAACAGCCCCTGTTGCCAGCGCGGCAAGGGGCGAAGCCAGGGAAGGCCGTGGGAGAGGGTCAGGGCGAAACCGCACCAGAGCAGCAACAGCCAGAGCGGAAAACCGGACGGAAAGTGAAACAGGCCGAGGCGCCAGAGCAGGATGTCGAGCAGGCAGCCTGCCAGGGCGACCGGGATGAGGCGCCAGTCCTGCCCGCGGCGGGGGGAGAAGATGAAATGGAGCAGCAGCATCCCGAGCAGCGGGCCCGGTTGCTGCCATGTCACCGCCAGCAACCAGTAGAGGTTGAATCCCAGCAGGTGGGCCCACTGCCACATGATCAGCGACCGCTTGCCGGCAAGTCCCCGGACCAGCCATGGGGCCCCGGCTTGGCGGCCTCCAGTTGTACCAGGCTGATGGCCCGCTCCCAGAATCCCCCTTCACAGTAGGCGAAGTAGAAGTGCCAGAGCCGGATGAAATCCTGGCTGTAACCGAGTTTGGGCAGCTCCGGGGCCAGCGTCAGGAAGCGTTCGCACCAGTGGGCCAGGGTACGGGCATAGTGGTGGCCGTGATCGTGCAGCCGTACCAGCTGCATGTCGGTCTCCCGCGCCAGCAGACCCGCCATCTGGGAGACGCAGGGCAGGCAGCCTCCCGGGAAGATGTAGCGCTGGATGAAGTCCACCCCGCGCAGATACTGGGCGTGGCGCTGATCGGCGATGGTGATGGCCTGGATCAGCAGGCGTCCGCCGGGCTTGAGCAGGCGCGACAACTGGCGGAAATAGTCGGGCAGGAAGGCGTGCCCCACCGCCTCGATCATCTCGATGGAGACCAGCTTGTCATAGCGTCCCTCCAGCTTGCGGTAATCCTCCAGCAGCAAGGTGATGCGATCCCCCAGCCCCTCCCGCTCGATCCACGCCTTGGCATAGTCGTGCTGGGCCCGGGAGATGGTAGTGGTGGTGACCCGGCAGCCGTAGTGACGGGCCGCATAGACGGCAAGACCGCCCCAGCCGGTGCCTATCTCCAGCAGATGGTCGTCCGGCCCAAGCTCAAGCCGCTCGCAGATGGTGCGCAGCTTGGCCTGCTGCCCCTCCTCCAGGGTGGCATCCGGGTGGGGATAGATGGCGCTCGAATACTGCATGTGGCTGTCGAGAAAGCCCTGATAGAGGGTGTTGCCAAGGTCATAGTGGGCGGCGATGTTGGCACGCGAACCGGTCAGGGTATTGCGATTGAACCAGTGGCGCACCTTGTTGAACGGGAAGCTGAGCCAGCCGAGGCGCCGTTCCAGGGCGTCGAGCAGCGGCAGATTGCGGGCCAGCAAGCGCACCAGTGCCACCGGCTCCGGGCTGGTCCAGAGACCCTCCACCCAGGTCTCTCCTGCGGCGATGCTCCCCCCCAGCAGCAGGCGGCGATAAAACGCCGGATCCTGCACCACCAGCTCGGCAGGCAGGTCGCTGCCCGCCTTGCCGAAACGGTGGCACTCGCTGCCGTCGTGGAGCACCAGCTGGCCCTGCTCAAGGCGCGCCAGCAATTTGAGCAGCAGTTGCTTGGCCCCCTTGTCGATGAAAGAGGCAGAGAGGGTTGATTGAGCAAGTTCCATTAGCGGCTCTCCGAATGGGTCAAGAGTGGGGTCGTTCGGTTGGGATGAACCCGCACCATGGGCTGCTGACAACACCTGGAAGCGGAATTAAACGGGTGTATCAGCGTCACGGGCGGCTCTCCGGATGGGTGAAGACGGGGGTGCGTTTGATAAAAAGGCGCAGGGCCTGCCAGTAGATCCCGAGCAGCACCTTCAGGGTCATCCAGGGCCAGCGAGCCAGCAGCGCCGCCAGCCCCTTGCGCGACAGCGGCGCGCGGCGCAGGGCCAGGGTGGCGTCAAACAGCTTGCTCTCACCGGATACGGGGTGGCTCTCGATATGGATCAGCGCCTCCTCTTTCGGCGCCCGGATGCGCCAGTGGTAGCGCATCCCCAGTCCCATGAAGGGGGAGACATGAAAATCCTTGTCATGGGGGGAGAGCGCCGCCAGATCCAGCAGGTAGTAGTGACGCTCGTTCCAGGGGGTATTGGAGACCTCAGCCAGCAGGTAGCGGGTCTCCCCCGCCCGATCGCAGAAGTAGAAATTGACCGGGCTGAAATAAAACCCGAGGCAGCGCACGTTGCCAAGGAGCAGCACCCGCCCGCCGGGCTCCGCATCCCCTCCAAGGGCCGCCACCTTGTCCCAGACCGCCTGCTTGAGGGGCCCTTCGCTGCCCCGCAGATAGTCCTCGCGGCGAAACGAGAGCAGTCCGGCCCGCTCCACGGCAAACCAGCGCCCCTGCTCAAGCCCGGGCAGTTCGTCCAGATCCAGCCCCAGCATGAAGAGGCTGTATGAAAAAGCGTGGGCCCTGGGGGCGAAGCGGCGGTGGCGCACCGAGCCTTGCCAGATGGCGCTGATCCCCTCCCCCATTCCCTCGTCCCCTTGCGTCAAGGCTGCGGCGCCGCTCATAGCTCGGCCCCGAAGCGTCTGGCCACGTCCAGGGCGCTGCGCACCCCGTCCTCGTGAAAACCGTTGTACCAGTAAGCCCCGCAGAAGTGGGTATGCTGATGGCCACAGATCTCGCCCCGTCGCTGCTGGGCGGCGATGGAGCCCTGATTGAATACCGGATGATGATAGACGAAACGGCGCAACACCTTGCTCTCGTCCACCCGTCCACGGGGATTGAGGCTGACGCAGAAGGGCGCGGGGGAGCTTACCCCCTGCAGGATGTTCATGTTGTAGCTCACCAGGGGGCGCGCCCCGTCATCCTCACCGAGCTGGTAGTTCCAGCTCGCCCACGCCTTGCGGCGCATCGGCAGGCAGGAGGCGTCGGTGTGCAGCCAGACGTCGTTGGCCTGATAGGGCATGTTCCCGAGGATGGCCCTCTCTCCCTCGCTCGCATCCGCCAGCAGGGCCAGGGCCTGATCGCTGTGACAGGCGAAGATCACCTCGTCAAAATGGGCCTCCTGCCCCTGGCTGGTGACCACGACGCCATCCGCCACCCGGCGCACCGCCTCCACCGGGGTAGCGAGGCGGATGCGCGACTGCCAGCCCGCCGTGAGCGGCCCTATGTACTCTCGCGAGCCACCCGGGATCACATACCACTGGGGCCGGTTCGCCACCTCCAGCAGCCCGTGGTTGGCGAAAAACCGCAGGAAGAAGCTCAAGGGGAAGGCACGCATGTCCGCCAGGGTGGAGGACCAGATGGCCGCTCCCATGGGCAGGATGTAGTGGCGGGCGAAATAGTCGCTGAATTTCCCCGCCTGCAGGAAGTCCCCCAGGGTCAGCTCGGGGGTCAGCTCCCGCTGGCGATGCGCGGCCAGCCAGGCCCGCGCCTCCCGGTTGAAGCGCAGTATCTCGGCGACGAAGCGATAGAAGCGCGGGCTCAGCAGATTGCGGCGCCGGGCGAACAGGGTATCGAGGTTGTGACCGTTGTACTCCATCCCCTCGGGACTCTTGACCGAGAAGCTCATCTCGGCGGGTTGGCGCCCCACCCCGATGCGCTCCAGCAATTTGAGGAAGTTGGGATAGGTGCGGTCATTGAAGACGATGAAGCCGGTGTCGATGGCATAGTGGCGCCCAGCCTGTTCCACCTCCACGGTGGCGGTGTGGCCTCCCAGGGTCGGCGCCGCCTCGAACAGGGTGATGTCATGCAGCTTGTGGAGCAGAAAACCGGCGGTGAGACCGGAGATACCGGAGCCGACGATGGCGATCTTTTTCTTCATGAAGGGCGTCCTTTCGAAACGAGTGTGCGGCCAAGGCGCAGCCAGAGCCCTGTCGGCAGGGCGCCGAGCAGGCGCAGCAGCCAGATGAAGCGACGGGGAAAGTGGATCTGGTGGCGACCGGCGGCAAGCCCCGTCATGATGGCGCGGGAAGCCTCTTCCACCGTCACCAGGCAGGGCATGGGAAAATCATTCTTGTCGGTGAGCGGCGTCTGCACGAAGCCCGGGCGGATCAGGGTCACCCCGATGCCCTTGCTGGCCAGATCCAGGCGCAACGTATCCGCCAGATAATCGAGGGCCGCCTTGGAGGCGCCATAGGCCTCCGCCCGTGGCAGGGGCAGCCAGCTCACCGAGGAGCTGACGATGGCAAGCCGTCCACCTGCCCCCAGCCGCGGCAGCAAGGCGGCCAGGGCGTTGCCGGTGGCGATGAGGTTGGTCTCGATGACCCGGGCAAACAGGGCGCCGTCAAAGCCTTCTGCCGGATCCATGTATTCACAGTTGCCCGCATTGAGGATGAGCAGGTCGAGGACGGGCAGGCTCGCGGCCACCCCGGCCATGGCGGCGCTGTCGCGCGCATCGAATCGCAAAGGGGTGATCCCCAGCTCGGCCAGTGCCTGCAAGCGCACCTCGTCACGGCCACAACCCCACACCTGCCAGCCGGCGCGCCGATAATCCAGCGCCAGCTGGCGGCCGATGCCCGAGGTGGCCCCGGTGATCAGCACCCGGCCGCTCATGTCCCCAGCCTCCCCTTGATGGCCCGTACCACGGGCCCCAGCAGCGGCAACTGCTCGTAGAGCATGGCCCCGAGATCGAAGTAGTCCCGGTGCAGGCACACCTTACCCCAGGAGTCGAACGTCAGCCGGGTGGCCCCCTCCACCCTGACGGCCTGGCCACCGGCAATCCTGGGGTGGGAAAAGGTCATGACCCAGGCGAGCCAGGCTTCGTTGCCCGACTGCTGCTGACTCGTTATCTCGAAACTGCACTGGGCAAGGCGCTCATAAAGGGAGGAAAAGTAGCGGGTGAGCGCGGCCAGCCCCTCTATCCGGTGCGCAGGATCGATGAAGAGCACCTCATCGGCATAGACCTCCGGCAAGCGGTGCAACTGATGCTTGTCCAGTTGCAGATAGAGGATGACAAAGCGGGCCAGCGCGTCATTCATGCTAGTTTTTCTCCAGTTCGCGGAACATCTCGATGGCCCTCACCCGTGCAACGGCATGATCCACCATGGGGGCCGGATAATCCTGCCGCCCCTTGAGCCGCAACCAGTCGTGGGGCTCGTGGAGATAGGCAGCAGGCACATCCGCCAGCTCAGTGACCCAGGTACGAATGAACTCCCCTTGTGGATCAAATCGTTGCCCCTGGGTGGTGGGGTTGAAGACCCGGAAATAGGGCGCCGCATCGGCCCCGGTCCCCGCCGCCCACTGCCAGCCACCATTGTTGGCCGCCAGATCCCCGTCGATGAGCCGACTCATGAAGTAGTCCTCCCCGAGCCGCCAGTGGATGTGGAGATCCTTGGTGAGGAAGCTCGCCACTATCATCCGCAGCCGGTTGTGCATCCAGCCCGTGGCGTTGAGGCAGCGCATGGCCGCATCCACCACGGGGTAACCGGTGCGCCCCTCGCACCAGGCGGCGAAGGCATCCGGATCCCAGCTCCACGGCAGGGCCGCCGTCTCCGGCTTGAAGGGGCGGTTCATGGAGAGGCTCGGGATCAGCACCAGCAAGTGGCGGTAGAACTCGCGCCAGATGAGCTCGTTGAGCCAGACAAAACCGGGTTGTGCCTTCGACTGGGGCCGGTAGCCGAGACGCTGCTGCAGCGCCCCCACGCACTGGCGGGCACTGATGATGCCCGCCGCCAGATAGGGGGAGAGCACGGAGGTGCCCGCCAGCGCCGGAAAGTCCCGGGTCTCGCCGTAATCGAGCACCGCCTGATCCAGAAAAGCGTGCAACCGGCGGCTCGCCTCGGCCTCCCCCACCGGCCAGCGGGTGTCCGGCGTCAGATCCCCCAGCCCGTCGTCCACCCACTCCCGCTCGGCCAGGGGCAGCCACGGCAACGGCTCGCTGCGCTGTGCGGGGGCACGGTGAATGACGAAGCCATCCTCCTCGAGAGCCTTGAGCCAGGCGCGGCTGAAGGGGGTGAAGACCTTGAACATCTCCCCCGACCCGGTCAGCACCCGACCGGGCGGCAGCACGCAGCAGCCGTTGAACCAGTGGCTGGTCAGGCCCTGCTCCCCCAGCGCGGCGCTGACGGCGTGGTCGCGGCGCAGCTCGTCAATCTCGATGGCCTGGTTGGCGTAGAGCTGGCTCACCCCGAGCTCCCGGCAGAGCGCCGTCAGCGCCGTCGGCACCTCGGCAAAGGTCTCGACCCGCAGCAGATGAAGCGGAATGCCGAGCGCCGCCAGCTCGCGGCCCATGGCATCCACCTGTGCCAGCATGAAGCGCTGGCGGACCGGGGCCAGCTTGTGCGTCTGCCACTGGGTCGGCGAGACGATGAAGAGTGCGGCGACCGGTTCATCTCCGGCGCAGGCGTGGCGCAGGGCCGGGTTGTCGGCCAGACGCAGATCGTTGCGAAACCAGACCAGCCTCATGACGGTGTTCTCCCGCCCTTGCCCTTCGCCTTGGCAGTGCGGGGCGTCGCACTGACCTCTGCCAGGGTGGCGTGCCAGTTGCGGGCACGCCGCCACGGCTCATCGTAGAGGCGTCCCAGCTCGCCAAAGAAGCGGGTGCCCTCAGGCCATTCGGCGGCCTGGTCCTGCTTGCCGAGCCCGGCCCCCAGCAGGATCAGCCAGGGGGGAGTGGCGCGCCCCTCCAGCAAGGTGGCATGGCGGGGCTCCACCGCCCCCAGCAGTTGCACCTCATATCCCTGACCGATGAGCTCATACGCAGCCCAGACCAGATCCAGCGGCCCCACCTGCCCCCAGCTTGCCAGGGTGACGGGGACGCCCTTCTCCTGCTCGATGAGGTGGCGGGCGAAGCGGGTATGCAGCCAGCCGAGCCACACCTGTTGCAGCAACTCGCCATCGGGGCGCTCGCGCCACAGCCCCAGCAGCCGCTCCACCAGGGGTTGCAGCACCCGGCTGCGCACCAGCTCGAAGGGGTAGCTCGCCAGCAGATCGCCAAGCTCGGCCTCCGCCTTGCGCTGGTTGAAAGCGAGCAGCGCCTGGCTGAACTGCTCCAGGGTCTGCTGCCAGTGATCGCTCACCGGCGCACTCTGGGGCTCGCTCAGCAGCCCCTTCACCTGACCTATGCTCACCCCCCGCTCCAGCCAGCTCAGGATCTCGCCTATCTGGCGGATATCCTGCTCGCTGTAGAGGCGATGGCCCTTCTCGGTTCGGGCCGGTTGCACCAGCCCGTAACGGCGCTGCCAGGCGCGCAGGGTGACGGCGTTGACACCGGTGAGGCGGGAGACCTCGCGAATGGGGTAGACGCCCTCGTCGGGGAGAGGCGCGGCTGCTTGTGATTCATCAGACATGAGAGAGTCCATCAGACGTTGGGAAGAGGCCCCGGTCATCCACCGGGGCCTGCACAGGGTGTTCAGAGCCCGTAGCGTAGCTTGAGCGTGTCGGGATGAAGGTCGAGGTAGGCCTGATCGGCCAAATCCAGCCACACCTTCACAGCCCGTAACGCAATTTCAGCGTGTCGGGATGAGGATTGAGGTACACCTGCTCGGCGAGATAGGGGTTGGGGTACTCGCGCAGGTAGTGGCGGATCAGGGTAAGGGGCACCAGCAACGGGAAGACCCCGGTGCGGTACTTGTCGATGGTGTCGCACAGCTCCTGCTTCTGGGCCGGGGTCAGCACCCGCTTGAAGTAGCCCTGCAGGTGCATCAGCACATTGGTGTGGCTGCGGCGGTTGGCGCGAAGAGTCAGCGCCGCCATCAACCCCTGGATGTAGCTGTCGGCCACCTCCTGCAAGTTGGCCTTGCCAAGGTTGGCGAGCAGGCGCCCCAGCGCCCGGTAGTGGGTGGTGGCGTGGGAGAGCACCAGGTACTTGTAGCGTGAATGGAAGCGGATCAGGGCTGAGGCGGTGATCCCCCGGGCGCAGAGCTGCTGCCAGTCGTGGTAGGCGAAGACCCGCAGCACGAAGTTCTCCCGCAGGATGGGGTCGCACAGGCGGCCATCTTCCTCCACCGGCAGCAGGGGGTTGGCCTCCATCAGCGCTTTGGCGAAAAGGCCGACACCCTCCTTGGCGCTCCCCTCGTTGTTGGCGCCATAGATGCGCACCCGCTCCATGCCGCAGCTGGGGGACTTGGCGCAGAGGATGTAGCCGGAGAGGAAGTCGAGCTGGCGTGCCTTCTGCTCGCTGAAGGCAATCAGCTTGTCGGTGACGTCGAAGCTGCCGTTGCTTGCCTCGGCCCGCACCTCGCCCTGGCGCTTCACCAGCCGGATGGCGGCGCGGGGTGCACCCAGGCCAATGGCCATCTCGGGGCAGACGGGGTGATAGTCGAAATGGGCGCCCAGATCCCGTTCGCAGAAACTGGATCGTTTGTGGCCCCCGTCGAAGCGCACTTCCTGGCCGAGCAGACAGGCACTGATACCGACCTTGATCTTGTACATGATGAAGCCCCTTGTATAAGCCTTGAGTAAGTTATAGCAGTTATACAAAAAATTGGAAGCTGTATAACTATTGCGAACTGATACGGCCAGGGGGCGGCGGGCGGATCAGCCCCCATAAAAAAAACCCATGACCGAAGTCATGGGTAAAGGTGAAGACCCTGCAGGAAGGATGATCAGAAGCTGTATTTCACACCCAGGCTGGAGATGGAGCCTTTTTGCAGATCCCAGTTGCGATAGGTGTAGTCGGCGGTGAGGGCCAGGTTCTGGGTCAGCTTGTACGCCGCCCCCGCCTTGAAGTCGTGCATGTCGTCGGTCATGTTGGCGTAGCGATAGCCGGTGGAGAGCTCGACGGCGCCGATGTCGTAGCGCAGACCCACTTCTCCATAGAGGCTGCCGCTCTTCTTGCGGGCCAGGGTATCCCAACCGGAGTGGTTCACGTCGGAAGCCAGCTCCCGTTCCAGGCTGTAGCCCATCAGGCCGGTTTCACCGTAGAGGTTCAGGCCGGTGCTGAGGGGGGTGTAGACACCCATCCCCAGGCTGGAGATGGCCATGCTGTCGTTGCCGCTGCTGCGGGAGGTGTATTCGCTGCCGATCCGGCCATAGACATTGCTGGTGAAGCTCTTGGAGAGATCCAGGCTCAGGCCGCCGAAGTCGCGGTTCTCCCCATCCTTGCCACCGATGTAGTCAGACTTGGTGTGGGCCAAGGTGGCAGAGCCCTTGGCATAGCTGAAGGCATCTTGCGCCAGGACGGAGGTGGAAGAGAGACCGGCCAGAACCAGAACAGACAGTGCGATCTTTTGCATTTTGTTGACTCCATGGGTTGAGTTAGGCGGACCTAACTGGAATGGAGCCATTGTGACGGGCAAAGGGGGCAACGCCGAGGAGCAAGCTGTTGCCAAACCATGTCAGATGTAAGCGGATATTGCTGGCGGTTACCGGTGCAACACTCTGCGGGGGAGCGAGGGCTCCCCCGCCGTCATCCTAGCGGAACTCCACCTCGTCGATCTGCACCCGCACCAGCGGCTTGCCGGTGAGGCCGGCGGGTCGTGCCAGCTCGATGGCCCGGGAGGCGCGTGCCTCCCCCTTGCGCAGGTAGGAGTCAGGCAGGCGGTTCTCCCCGACCCAGAAGCGCACGGGTTCGGTCGAGAGCTGCACCCCGTCGGCGCTGAACAGGGTCAGGCTGCCGTTGACGCGCACCACGTTGCGACTGCCGGTGTTGCTCACCACGAACTGCAGGCTGAGGGGATCGTCCCCCGCCACCTGGTCCAGCTTCACCGTGATGCCGTCCCGGGTCGCCTGGGAGAGCAAGTCGGGATGGGCCATGGCCTGCTCGGTCAGCACCGGGGCCGCGACACTCGCCGTCACTGCCTGACCGGCTACCGTGGCTGCCGGCTTGACCAGCAGGTATTCCCAGGTGAAATCGTCATTGAGTTGCACCTGGCGACCATCCGGCAAGGTGATCTGGTGCAGGGAAGCCGCCTCGGCCAGCAGAGGGCACAGACAGAGAGCGACCAGCAGTCGGGAGAGGGGTTTCATGGGCAGGCACTCGATAAAGGATGCGAAGGGGGCAGTATAAAGAGTCGTGCCCTCCTTGCCTATGACCCCCCTCACGTTACGCCCCGGATCAGATGACCAGGGGGTGGGGATCCTCCAGCGTGGCCAGATCCAGGGTCACCAGATCGAACTGGGCACTCCTGAGGGCCTTCTGGATGGTGGGCTGCATGTCGAACACCAGGGCCCGCAGCCGTTCGGGCACCCGGATCCTCGCAAGGGTGGTGACCCTGTCACCCAGGGTATGGAAGAAGACCTGGGCTCCCCCCAGCCCCATGTCCACCAGCATCTGCTCGGCCATGTCGACCATCCGCAGGTGCCGCCTGTCTAGGGAGGTCATATCGACAAAGCGCCGGCTCAGGCAGGCCTCCCCCACGTCTCCCCAGAGCGCCAGTTGCCGCTTGTGAAAGCCGTAGCGAAAATCCCGGTTGGTCATCCCCTGCTCGGCAAAGATCCAGAGGGTGTTGGCGGGCAGGCTGTGGAATCGGCGCAGGTACTCCCGCTTCTCCTCCACCGAGGCCGACATCAGCAGCGGCGGGCCCTCTTCATGTTCGAGCTGCTGGCAGAGGTAGCGCACCGGGTCGGTCACCTCGGCGAGGTGGCCCAGGTGCGCGCTGAAGATCATCTCGTCGGTCTTGAGCACCTGATGGGGGATGCCGTAGTGCCGGCAGTAGCGCTGTGCCCTGGCCACCGACTGGCGGCTGAGGGTGGGGTTGTCCAGGGTGATGGCGCGAAATCGCACCCCGCTGGCCCGGCACAGATCCATGCTGTAGCAGGATTCCAGTCGGCCGGAGAAGGAGACAAGCAGTTCGCTGTAACCGGCCAGGATGTTGATGAGCCTCTGTTCCCTGGCTTGAAAGGTCTGATCGTATCCCCGATGCAGCGCAACGACATTGGCATCCATAACAACAACTCCGGATGATGAACTGGATACCAGTTTGCCCGCACCAAGCTGAATATACACTTAAAGAGCATGGATAAAGCTGTACGTTATTTGCCCTCAATCAAGGTTTTGCACACTTTTTTCGCTGCGAAGCGAAACTGGCTCTCCTCAGGCAGGCAACAACCCCTGAGCGATCAGATACGCCCGGCACCGGGCCGGATCGGTGAAGATCAGCCCCCGCAGACCGAGCGCCTCGGCCGCCGCCACGTTGGCCGGGCTGTCGTCGATAAAGAGGCACTCCCCAGCCTTGAGGTCGAACGACACCAGCAGATAGCGGTAGATGTCGGGCTCGGGTTTGAGCATCCGCACCCGGGCCGACACCACCTTGCCGCTGAAGAAGCGCCAGAAGGACTGATGCTGCTCCAGCCAGTCGATGCTGGCGTGCCCCATGTTGGAGAGGGCATAGAGGGGGTGGCCTGCACCGTGCAGTTCTTCGATGAGCGCCACCATGGCAGGATCCGGCACAAGGGAGGACGGCACCGCCTGCAAGATGGCCAGATTCTCCGCCATCGACAGGCCGATGCGCCCCTGCGCCTGACGGGCCATGGTGTGCAGGGAGAGGGTCCCCCTGTCCACCTCCAGCCAGTCCGGGTGGTTGAACAGCTGCTCCGCGATCGCAGTCGCCCCCTCGGGTCCGCGCACCCCACTCACTATGGCCACCGGATCCCAGCGCACCACCACCCTGCCCAGATCGAAGATCACCGCCATCGTCTCGTCCCCTCTATGTGTTGTTGCCACGGATGTGGTCACGGCGGTTGCCATAAACAGGGACCAGAACGACGCTCACTCTCCCCCGGCAACCCGAGCCACCACCCTGCCCCGTTCAACGCCCCCGGGCAAGTTTTACTTGCATCGCACCGCCAAATCCCTTAATGGTTATGGCGTTACATTCAGGACACGCCCATGAACACACCATTCTTCTTTGTTTTCTCGTTTACCCGGCCCACATGAGGGAAGGCCCGTCGTCACGTGAACCATTCGCGTAAACAGAAACCAAAGACGAATCGAGCCTCCCCAGCGGAGGCTTTTTTTTGCACCACACACCACAGAATCACTGGATAGGGAACCACCATGGCAACGCTCGACGAGATCAGACACGACATCACCCAGTTGGATCAGGAGCTGCTCGCCCTGCTGGCCAAACGCAAGACCCTCAGCATCGAGGTCGCCCGCGCCAAGCAGGCCAATCCCCGTCCCATCCGTGACCACCAGCGCGAGCAGGACTTGCTGGTCGCCCTGATCCAGAAAGGGCGCGCCCTCGGACTGGATGCCCAGTACATCACCCGCATCTACCACACCATCATCGAAGACTCCGTGCTCTCCCAGCAGGCCTACCTGCAGAGCCTGCTCAACCCCCAGCAGCAGGAGCCCATGACCAGCGTTGCCTACCTGGGACCACGCGGCTCCTACTCGAGCCTGGCCGCCCGCAAGTACCTGGCCCGCTACAAGGATCAGGTGATCGAGGTGAACTGCCAGAACTTCCGCGAGGTGCTGGACACGGTGGAGTCGGGCCGCGCCGCCTTCGGGGTGCTGCCCATCGAGAACACCAGCTCGGGCTCCATCAACGAGGTGTACGACGTGATGCAGCACACCACCCTCTCAATCGTGGGTGAGCTCACCTATCCCATCGAGCACTGCATCCTCACCGCCGTGCCCACCGAGATCGAACGCATCAAGACCTTCTACGCCCATCCCCAGGTGTTCCAGCAGTGCTCCCATTACCTCAGCAAGCTGGAAGGGGCGCGCCACGAGATCTGCGACTCCTCCTCCAGCGCCATGATGAAGGTCAAGGAGCTGGCAAGCCCGGAAGCGGCGGCCATCGGCAGCGCCGCCGGCGGCGAGCTCTATGGCCTGGACGTGCTGGCCGAGCAGCTCGCCAACCAGAAGGAGAACTACAGCCGCTTCATAGTCGTGGCGCGCAAGCCCATCGACGTGGCGCCCCAGATCCCGGCCAAGACCACCCTCATCATGTCCACCTCCCAGAAGCCGGGCTCCCTGGTGGAGGCGCTGCTGGTGCTGCGCAGCCACGAGATCAACATGACCAAGCTGGAATCCCGTCCGGTGCAGGGCAACCCCTGGGAGGAGATGTTCTACCTGGATGTCTCCGCCAACCTGCAGACCCCGGCCATGCAGGCCGCCCTGCTGGAGCTGACCAAGATCACCCGCTACATCAAGGTGCTGGGCTGCTACCCGAGTGAAGACGTCAAGCCGACCGCCGTGCCGCCCGTCTTGATGGGAAGCTGATGGGGAGCGGATCCCGCCCCTGCCACACAAAGGCGAGCCCCGGCTCGCCTTTGTGCTCTATGCGCCCTCCCCGTGAGACGCGGCCCAGTCCCGCCCTTCCCTTCCGGCGTTAAACCGCCCTCCACCCCCTTCCTCGTGGACCCGGGATCCTGGCGCTGCTGTCTTTCCACTCACCATCAGGCCATCTTCCTCCCGTTGCGGCCCCCTTTTGCCGCCTGCCGGGCCTTTCTATCGTTTGGCTTTATTTAACGACATGGCTATATCGTTAGATTTCCCTAAACAAAAAAGGCCGACATTCCGGCGCCCGGGCGCCTCTTGTACTACCTCAGCCCCCTTTTTCCTCGCCACAGGCCGGATCCCGCCCGGCCATCAACTCCGTTTCTCCTGCCGAAGACCAGTTCCCCACCAAGACGCCAACCCCGGTTATCCTCCCCAGGCCCAATGCAGTCCAACGCGCCAACCCCGGTTATTCCCCGCAGATCCGAGCCCCTTCCCGACCAAACAAAAAGGCGAGCCTGCGCTCGCCTTTGTCTGTGCCGTGATGATCGCCGGGCTCATGCCGGCGCCCCCCGGACCCGCCCTAGAACTGGCCCGCCATCAGCTGGTTCAGGTGATAGAGGTTGCGGGTGTCGAGCTCCAGCTCGGTGGCATAGGTGTTGCCACGGGGATAGGTCGCCACCACCCGGGCACCGCGCACCATACCCGCCACCGACACATCCAGGGAGTTGGAGGTCTGGGTCAGGTCCTTGTAGCTGCTCTGGCCGCGCACCTGCTGGCCGTTGAGCTGCTCCGCCAGCTCCCGGTAGGCGTCCATCTTGGAGGCGCGGATCGCCTGCAACATCTTCTCGGACTGGGAGGGACCGGGCTGGATGTCGATCACCGCATACCCCACCGCCTTGAGCACCGGGAAATCATCGGGCTTCTCGCCCACGTCATAGTTCACCACCCGGTTGCCACTGCACGCCGTCAGCAACATGGCCATCAGGCAACCCAACAAGATTTTCATCGCTGTTTCCCCGTTTTCCTGTTCACCACACCCGATGTTTCACGGCTCAATGTCAGCCAGCCCGCTTCACGCTTCATGACGCGCCACCTCAAGGGGTCAGGTTGACCAGATGGCCGGACGGGCTCTGGCCCCCCCGCATCAGGTAACCGCGATTGATGGAGGCCCGGCCAAAGGAGTTGCTGGCACCGGACAAATATTGTTTCGGGATCAGGCTCTGGGCCGTGGTCTCCACCATCTTGGTGCGCAGATCGATGATGCGGGCGTTGACCAGGATCCCCTGCTGATTGCGGCTGAAGGTGCCGGTCAGGATGCGGGAGATGGGCAGCCGGGACGAGAGATCCTTGTAGTTGCGGCTCATCACGAAATCCCCCTGCGGGGTCACCTGGATGTTGCCCGTGGTCTTGAAGTCCACCACCACCTCACCGCGCCGGTTCAGCTCGTAGATGAAGCTCTCCTCGATCTGCTGCCCCATCCAGTTGGTGTCCTTCAGGGTGTCGAGATCGACAAAGGAGGCGACCGCAATGGGCTCGGTCAGGGTCGTGAGGGACTTGCGCTCCATCAGCTGATCCGTCATGCGGGCCACCAGCCAGTTGAGCTCCATCCCCTTCGCCGCCTGGCGGGGGTCTCCCAGCTCCCGATTGATGGGGTCGGCCGACCCGCAACCGACCAATGCCAGCGCCACCGCCAGCACCGTGATAACTCTCTTCATGGATACCTTTCCTGTATCTGCACCTGACCTGTTATCGGTCGCAACCGCCAACACTTGAGGCGGGAATGCGCGCAGGATCCTCGATGATCCCCGGGCAAAGGCGCGCACTGTGCCACCGGAGCCTACCGCGCGTGCTCCGGCCAGGGAAGAAGGCATGGTTCTTGCTTTTATTTGGTCACCCGCTCCGGTGCAGACCGGATCTGTGTCCAGGATCCCTGACCCGCCCCACCGGCGGCAGCGGGGTCGCCCACTCAAGGTGTTTGTTATGAAAGTTTCGCTGCTGTTCACCCTGCTGCTGGCCAGCCTGTCGGCCAGGGCCGAACTTATCGAGGCCCAGGGCAGTGCCGCCATTCTGGGGGGCGACGAGGTCTACGCCCGCGAGCAGGCGACCCGGGATGCCCTGCGCCAGGCGCTGCTGGCCAGCGGTGCCTCCGTCTCCAGCATCCAGCGCCTGGAAAACGGCAGCCTGCGCTCCGAGCAGATCCAGATCCGCTCCGGCGGCGACATCCGCCAGTACCGCCTCAAGCGCGAAGAGGTGCGCAACGGCCGCATGTACATCACCCTCGTGGCCGACATCCAGGCGGAGCGGCAGATCTGCCAGACCCAGCACTACGCCAAGGATTTGACGCTGGTGCGTCTGCGCATGCGCTACCCGGACCAGGCGAGCACCGGTGCCCTGGACGACATGCCCGCCGATCTCTCCCGCCGGCTGTTTGAAACCCTAGCGACGACGCCCCAGGTGGTCGCACGCCAGTGGCTGGACGAGAACCTGCGCATCGACCCTCTCCATCTGCAACAGGGGGATCGCAGCGCCCTCGAGGAGATCAAGGCCCTGAGCCTGCGCACCGACAGCCAGTATCTGGTGCTCGGCAGCATCGACGACCTCTCCCTCGAGCCCCAGGGCAACGCCCTCACCAGCTGGTATGAGGATCCCGTGCGCAATTTCTCCATGCAGCTCTACCTGTTCGACGGCATCAACGGCAGCCTGCTCGGCCGCAAGGAGTACAAGGGCCGCGCCAACTGGACCTTCTCCAAGCGGGAACAGGTGGGCAGCAGCGGCGGCCAGTTCTGGCAGTCGAGCTTTGGCCAGGAGGTGGGCTACCAGTTGAAGGAGGCGGCCCAGGACATCGCCGCCGAACTCGCCTGTGCCCCCGTCACCGCCCGGATCGTGGCCCAGCACGAGCGCGGCCCCCACATCAACCTGGGCCGTCGCAACGGGGTCAAGCTCGGGGACCAGTTCCGGGTCCAGCACAGCGCCGACTTCGTCGACCCCTATGGCAAGTCCAGGGTGATGCGCAACCCCGCTGACGGTCTGTTCGAGGTGGTACAGGTGTTCGAGGATGGCGCCATCATCAGCAGTCAGAACAAATATTCGCCGTTCAATGTCCAAATCGGTGACCTGGCCGTATTGGAATAGGAATCAAGGGTTTAAAAGCACAATGCTTCTTGTATAATGCCCGCCACAAGGTTCCCGTAGCTCAGCAGGATAGAGCGGTCCCCTCCTAAGGGACAGGCCACTGGTTCGACTCCAGTCGGGAACGCCATACACAGCAAGGGGCTGGCATCGTCATGATGCCAGCCCCTTGTGCGTTTCTGCGCCATTTCCCCTGCATCCATGGCGGCCAGGTCCCGCCCCCCCCCCTCTTCAATGTCTCACTGCCACCAACAACCCCGCGAGCCCCACCAAAGATGATCCCGGCCATCCCCCGGTAGTTGCCACTCCCGGTGGCGGTACACCGTCATCTACCCTTGAAGGGCGCCGTCCTGCAGGACGGCCCTCCATTCGCCGAGACACAGAGAAGGACATCATGGGCAGCAAACGAAAATCCAGAACGGAAGAACCGGTCGTGGCCGAGGCGCAAAAGCCCCTTGGCAACAAGGTATACGAAAAGGCGCTGCGCCTCTTGCACGTGGAGCTGGTCAGGCTGCAGCAGTGGGTGGTGCACAAGGGGCTCAAGGTCTGCATCGTCTTCGAGGGGCGCGACGGGGCCGGCAAGGGGGGCACCATCAAGGCGATCACCGAGCGGGTCAGCCCCCGGGTCTTTCGGGTCGTCGCACTGCCCGCCCCCACGGAGCGGGAGAAGAGCCAGCTCTACTTCCAGCGCTACATCCCCCATCTGCCGGCGGCGGGGGAGATCGTCATCTTCGATCGCAGCTGGTACAACCGGGCCGGGGTGGAGCGCATCATGGGCTTTTGCAGCGAGGAGGCGAGCGACAAATTCCTGGCTGGCACCCCCATGGTGGAAAAAGCCCTGGTGGACTCTGGCATCATTCTGCTGAAGTACTGGCTGGAGGTGACCCCACAAGAGCAGGAGCGGCGGTTGCGTGATCGCATCGACGATGGCCGCAAGATCTGGAAGCTCTCCCCCATGGACATCAAGTCCTTCGATCGTTGGGATGACTACACCCGGGCGCGGGATGCCATGTTCATCGCCACCGACACCGCCTGGGCCCCCTGGTTCGTGGCCCACTCCGAGGACAAGAAACGGGTGCGCCTCAACATCATCTCCCACCTGCTGGCGCACATCCCCTACGAGGCGCTGCCGGCGGAGCCGGTGAAGCGGCCCAAGCGCAAGATAGGCAAAGTCAAACCATCGGAGCACCCGCTTCGCATCGTGCCAGCCCTCTTCTAGCCAGAGGGGGTGAGCCCTGGCTCACCCCCTTTCCCTTCCTGCCCCAAGGGACAACCGGCGCTGCCGGTATCATCCAATGGCTTGTTGTTGCTCACGTTTTCCCGTTTGCCTCCCCTATACTTCAGCGACATTCAGGTCTGGCCGAGCGAGGAGGCCCCCATGTTGCGACTGTTTGCCCTGCTGCTTGTCTGCCTGGTGCTCCCGGTGCGGGCGCTGACCCTGACCCCGGTGGCGGGGGAGCTACGCCACCCCTGGGGGCTCGCCTTGCTGCCGGATGGCGGCTACCTCGTCAGCGAGCGCCCTGGGCGCCTGCTGCGCATCGACGCGGGTGGCAACCGCCATGTGGTCTCCGGCCTGCCGCCCCTCGCCGCCACGGGCCAGGGGGGTCTGCTCGATCTCGCCCTGGACAGCGATGGCTGGCTCTATCTCAGCTACAGCGAGCCGGGGGACGGGGGCGCCGGCACCGCCGTGGCCCGGGCCCGGCTGCAAAAAGACGCCCTCGTCGACTGGCAACTGCTGTTTCGCCAAGAGCCCAAGGTGGCTGGCGGCGCCCATTTCGGCTCTCGCCTGGTGCTGACGGATGACCACCTCTTCATCACCCTGGGGGATCGCTACAGCGAGCGGGAGCGGGCCCAGACGCTGGACAACCACCTCGGCAAGACAGTACGCCTGCACAAGGATGGCCGGGTCCCCGCCGACAACCCCTTCGTCAAGACGCCGGGGGCCCTGCCGGAGATCTGGAGCCTGGGCCATCGCAACATGCAGGGGGCGGCCCTGCGTCCGGGCAGCCAGCAGTTCTGGGCTCACGAGCACGGTCCCCAGGGCGGGGACGAGGTCAACCTCATCCTGCCAGGCCACAACTACGGCTGGCCCAGAGTGACCTTTGGCGAGGAGTACGGGGGCGGCAAGATTGGCGTGGGCCAGAGCGCGCCGGGCATGACGGCACCGCGCTGGATCTGGGTGCCCTCCATCGCCCCCTCGGGCATGGCCTTTTATCAGGGGAACCTGTTCAGGGAGTGGCAGGGGGATCTGTTCGTCGGCGCCCTGCGCGGTCAGACCTTGTTGCGCCTGCACCTCGACGGAGACAAGATAGTGTCGGCAGAGCGGCTGCTGACCGATCTGGGGGAGCGGATCCGTACCGTCAAGGAGGGCCCCGACGGCGCCCTCTACCTGTTGACGGATTCAGGCCAGGGGCGCCTGCTCAAACTGACCCCATAGCATGAAAGGAGCAAGGATGAAGACGAATCGCATGCTGCTGGTGCTCTGCGCCAGCCTCTGGTTGCTGGGCTGCAACACCATCCACGGGATGGGACGGGACATCGAGAAGGCGGGGGAGGTGATCCAGGGCTCCGCCAACCTGGCGGAGGAGCCGGCGGCAGAGGGTCGCTGATCCCGGCCGGGTGACGCTGTGGTTCGCCGCCTGTCGCCCCTTTCCTTACCCCTGTTCGGCGCTGGCCACCAGACTGGCCAGCGGCGCCATGGTCACCCTGACCCCGTGCTGTGCCAATGCCTCGCGGGCGCTCTGGGGCAGTTGCTCGTCGGTGATCACCTGATCGATCGCATCCCAGCTCACCACGTTGAAGGTCCCCACCTTGCCATATTTGGACGAATCGCAGATGAGGATGCGGGTCGCCGCCGACTCCACCACGGCCCGCTTCACCGGCACCTTCTGTTCGCTCGGGGTGGAGATCCCCTGACTGTCCCAGGAGGAGGCTGACAGGAAGGCGATGTCCAGATGGAGGTTGCGCAGGAAGTGGGCGGTGGCCTCCCCGGCACAGGACTGGTTCTCGCGAATGACCTGACCCCCGGTGTGATAGAGGCGGCAGCGGCCGTGCTCGATGAGGTAGGCGCACACCATGAAGTCGTTCGTCACTATCATCAAGTCTTCCCGAAGCGCCAGCTCCCGGGCCAGCTCCAGGGAGGTGGTACCGGCATCCAGATAGACGGTGCTCCCCTCGCTCACCTGGGCGGCGGCAAGCCGGGCGATCGCCAGCTTGGCTCCCTGCATCAGGCTGCGCTTGGCGGCGTGTGAGGGCTCGCTCTTGATCCGCTGGGAGAGGCTGACCCCGCCGGAGACGGAGAGCACCCTCCCCTGCTCCTCCAGCTTCTGGATGTCGCGCCTGATGGTCATGTGGGAGACCTGCAGCCAGTCGGTCAGCTCCACTATGCTGACCACGCCGCGCTCTGCCAGCAGTTGCAGGATACGTTGCTGTCGCTCTACGGGAATCATCTTGCCTCGCGCCTCGGGAAAAGGAAGGTGCCATTCTACCCCAGCGACCTGGGAAAAAATGATAAATAACCTGAAACGGGCTCACAAATCACATTTATTCACACAAAAAACACCAAAATTTGACTCGAAAGAATCTCAATCCTCATAAATAACAAAAATTAACACGAAATAAGTTATTTTTTGTGATGCCTGCCTGATATTTCATCGCCGCAAGCCTCTACTATCTGCTCATCAGTCGTAATCGAGGAATCACGAGATGAGCACTCCCTATCATGTTGCGGTCATCGGCCTGGGCGCCATGGGCATGGGCGCCGCCCGTTCCTGCCTGCGGGCCGGGCTCACCACCTATGGCATCGACCTCAGCGAACAGGCCCGCGGCCAGTTGCAGCAGGCCGGTGCCGCCGCCGTCATGGCCGATGCAAGGCCCCTGGCCGAGACGCTCGATGCCGTGCTGTTGCTGGTGGTCAACGCCACCCAGGTGCGCCGCATCCTGCTCGGCGAAGCGGGGCTGGCTCGCCACCTCAAACCGGGCACCGCCATCATGGTCTCTTCCACCATCGCCGCCGAAGAGGCGAGCGCCCTGGCTGCCGAGCTGGCGCTGATGGGGTTGCCGATGCTGGATGCGCCGGTTTCCGGTGGTGCCATCAAGGCCGATGCCGGCGAAATGACGGTGATGGCCGCAGGCGCCGACGCCGCCTTCGACAAGCTGGCCCCGGTGCTGGATGCGGTGGCCGGCAAGGTCTACCGGGTCGGCAGCGAGCCGGGCCAAGGCAGCACGGTGAAGATCATCCACCAGCTGCTGGCCGGGGTGCACATCGCGGTGGCCGCCGAAGCCATGGCCCTGGCCAGTCGGGCCGGCGTGTCCCTGGATCTCATGTATGACGTGGTGACCCATGCCGCCGGCAACTCCTGGATGTTTGAAAACCGCATGCCCCGTGTGCTGGCCGGTGACTACCAGGCCCGCTCCGCAGTGGACATCTTCGTCAAGGATCTCACCCTGGTGGCGGACACCGCCAAGGCGCTGCGCTTCCCGCTGCCGCTCGCGAGCACGGCGCTGAACATGTTCCTCGGTGCCAGCAACGCGGGCCACGGCCAGGAAGATGACAGCGCCGTCATCAAGATCTTCTCAGGCATCACCCTGCCGGGTCAGGAGGAGCAAGCATGAAACTCGGAGTCATCGCAGACGACTTCACCGGCGCCACCGACATCGCCGGTTTCCTGGTGGAGAACGGCCTCTCCACCATCCAGTTTGCCGGCATCCCGGCAGAGGCGGATCTGACCGGGGTCGACGCCGTGGTGATCAGCCTCAAGAGCCGCTCCTGCCCGGCCGATGAGGCAGTGCGCGACTCCCTGGCGGCCCTCGACTGGCTCAAGGCCCGCGGCTGCCCACGCATCTACCAGAAGTACTGCTCCACCTTCGACAGCACGGCGGCGGGTAATATCGGCCCCGTCACCGACGCCCTGCTGGCCGCGCTGGAGAGCAAGTTCACCCTGATCTGCCCGGCCCTGCCGGTAAACGGTCGCACCGTCTATCAGGGCAACCTCTTCGTCGGCGCCCAGCCGCTCGCCGAGTCCGGCATGCGCCATCACCCCATCACCCCCATGACCGACAGCAACCTGCTGCGGCTGATGGAGGGGCAGGCCCAGGGCCGTGCCGGTCTGGTGCCGTTCAATACCATCGCACAGGGTCCCGGCGCCATTGCCGACGCCTTTGAGCAGCTAACGCAAGCGGGTGTGCGCTACGCCGTGGTCGACACCCTGACCGAGCAGCACCTGCTGGACATCGCCACCGCCGCCCTCGACATGCCCCTGGTGACCGGCGGCTCCGGCCTCGCCATCGGCCTGGCCCGTCAGCTTGGCAGCGGCGATCTGCAGGGTGCCCGCGAAGCGGGCTGGCCCAGAGGCACCCGCGCCGCGGTGCTGTCGGGCTCCTGCTCCGAGATGACCAACCGTCAGGTGGCCCGCTATCGCCAGCACGCTCCTGCCCTGGCGCTGGATGTGGTGCGCTGCCTCGAAGAGGCCGACTACCCGGCCGAGCTGGCGCGCTGGGTACTGGACCAGCCCCGGACCCCGGCGCCGCTGGTCTACGCCACCACCAGCCCGGCAGAGCTGGCCCGCATTCAGGAAACCCACGGCCAGCAGGCGGCCAGCGACGCGGTGGAACACTGCTTTGCCCGCCTCGCCCAACTGCTGCAAGGCGCCGGGGTGGACCGCTTCATCATCGCCGGTGGCGAGACCTCGAGCCGGGTCACCCAGGCCCTCGGCGTCAAGGCGTTCCACATAGGCCCGCAGATCGCCCCCGGTGTGCCCTGGGTGCGGGCCATCGACGCCCCCCTGTCGCTGGCCCTCAAGTCCGGCAATTTCGGGAGCGACGACTTCTTCGACAAGGCTCAGGAGTACTTCCATGACTGAACAGGCACTGCGCGACACCATGGTGATGCTGGGGGCCTCCCTCTTCCAGCGCGGATATGCCACCGGGGGCGCCGGCAACCTCTCCGCCCTGCTGCCGGACGGCACCCTGATCGCCACCCCGACCGGCTCCTGCCTGGGACGGCTCAGCGCCGACAGGCTCTCTCACGTCAACCTGCAGGGGGAACACCTGGGAGGTGATCGCCCCTCCAAGGAGGTGGCCTTCCACCTCGCCATCTACCACAACAATCCGGACTGCCGGGCCGTGGTGCACCTGCACTGCACCCACCTGACCGCCCTCTCCTGTCTGGAGGGGCTGGATCCGGCCAACGTCATCCGCCCCTTCACCCCCTACTACGTGATGCGGGTCGGCCAGTTGCCGCTCATCCCCTACTACAAACCGGGGGATGCCCGCATCGCCGAGGAGCTGGGGCGCCGCGCTCCCGAAGGCAACGCCTTCCTGCTTGCCAACCACGGCCCCGTGGTGACGGGCAAGGATCTGGTGGATGCGGTCAACAACATGGAAGAGCTGGAGGAGACGGCGCGCCTGGCACTGATGCTCCATGGCCACTCCATCCGCTACCTGAGCGAACCCGAAATTGATGAATTGAGGAGGATGAAACCATGAGCAAGTTTGCCGCCAATCTCACCATGCTGTTTACCGAGGTGCCGTTCCTGGAGCGCTTCGCCGCCGCCCGCGACGCAGGCTTCGAGGCGGTGGAGTTCCTCTTCCCCTACGAGTGGCCGGCCGCAGAGCTGGGCCGCCGCTTGCGCGAGCAGGGGCTCTCCCAAGCCCTGTTCAACATGCCGCCGGGCAACTGGGCGGCAGGGGAGCGCGGCATGGCCGCCATCCCGGGGCGGGAAGCGGAGTTTCGCGGCCACCTGCCAAGCGTGCGTGACTATGCCCTGGCGCTCGGCTGCACCAAGGTACACGCCATGAGCGGCATCGTGGACCCTGCTCATAGCCTCTCGGCCCACCGCCAGACCCTGATCGACAACATCCGCTTCGCCGCCGACTTCCTGGCCGAAGACGGCATCAAGGTACTGCTCGAGCCACTCAACGATCGGGATGTACCCGGCTACTTCCTGGCCCACCAGCTCGACGCCCTGGCCCTGGTGCAGGAGATAGACAGACCCAACGTGGGGGTGCAGCTCGACCTCTATCACGCCCAGATCATGGACGGGGATCTCACCCGTCTCATCGGCAAGCTGGGCCCGGCCATCGGCCATGTCCAGATAGCCTCGGTGCCGGATCGCCACGAGCCTGACGAGGGGGAGATCGCCTACCCCCACCTGTTCAAGGTGCTGGCGCAGACGGGCTACCACGACTGGATTGGCTGCGAGTACAACCCCAGAGCCGGCACCCGGGAAGGGCTGGCCTGGCTGACACAACAATAACGACCCTGAACATGAACGAGTCTGAGGATAACAAGATGCAGATCATCATCACCGGCGGCGGTGGCTTCCTGGGCCAGAAACTGGCCCGGGCCCTGCTGCAAGGCCCCCACCCCTTCACCGAGCTGCTGCTGGTGGACATCCAGCAGCCGCAATCCCCCCTACCGGACCCCAGGGTTCGCTGTCTGCGGGCCGACCTCACCGAACCCGGTGTCGCCGAGTCCCTCATCAGCGAGCGGACCGCCGTGGTCTACCACCTGGCCGCCATCGTCAGCAGCCACGCGGAGCAGGACTTCGATCTGGGCTGGCAGGTCAACCTGGACACCACCCGCACCCTGCTGGAGGCGTGCCGCCATGCCCGGCCGGGCATCCGCTTCGTCTTCACCAGCTCCCTCGCCGTCTATGGCGGCCCGCTGCCGGAGCTGGTGAATGACGGTACCGCCCTGACCCCCACCTCCTCCTACGGCGCCCAGAAGGCCATGGGGGAACTGCTGGTCAACGACTACAGCCGCAAGGGCTATGTAGATGGCCTGGTGCTGCGCCTACCCACCATCTGCGTGCGGCCGGGCAAGCCGAACCGCGCCGCCTCCTCCTTTGTCAGCAGCATCATCCGCGAGCCGCTGCAAGGGGAGAGCGCCATCTGCCCGGTGAGCCCGGATCTGCGCCTCTGGCTCTCCAGCCCCGCCAACGTGGTCGCGAACTTCCTGCTGGCGGCCAGACTTCCCGCCACCGGTGACGCCCGCAGCATCAACCTGCCCGGCATCAGCGTGACCGTCGGCGAAATGCTGGAGGCCCTCGCACGGGCCGGTGGCCAGGCGGCCCGGGATCGGGTGCAGTTTGCCGCCGATCCGGCCATCGAGCGCATCGTGGCGAGCTGGCCGGGACGCATCGACAACCAGCGGGCCTACGCCCTCGGCTTCGCGGCAGACAGGACGTTTGCCGACATCATCGACAGTTTCATCACCCATGACATGCAGGAGGCATCATGAGCGACATCCCAACCCCCATCATCGGTCTCATCATCGCGGTCTTCGTGCTGGTGTTCCTGGTCATCCGCACCCGGGTGCACGCCCTGATCGCCATGCTGGCGGCGGCCTGCATCGCCGGGATCACCGGCGGCATGAGCATCGACAAGACCCTCACCGTGATCACCCAGGGCTTTGGCTCCACCCTCGGCAGCATCGGCATCGTCATTGGCCTCGGGGTCATGATGGGTCGCCTGCTTGAGGTCTCCGGCGCCGCCGAACAGATCGCCTACAGCTTCATCAAGTGGCTCGGCAAGCGCCGCGAGGAGTGGGCCCTGGCCATCACGGGCTACATCGTCAGCATCCCCATCTTCGTGGACTCCGCCTTCGTCATCCTCTATCCGGTGGCCAAGGCGCTGGCAAAAAGCGGCAAGCGCTCCCTGCTCACCCTGGGGGTGGCGCTCGCGGGCGGCCTGGTGGTAACCCACCATACCGTGCCGCCGACCCCGGGCCCACTGGGGGTTGCCGGCCTGTTTGGCGTGGACATCGGCGCCATGCTGCTGACCGGCATGGCCCTGGCCATCCCCTGCGTGCTCGGCATCGTCTTCTACGCCCAGTGGCTCGACAAGAAGTACCCCGAGTTCGGTGCCCAGGCCGCCCAGACCCCGGACGAGCTGCAAGCCACCTATGAGCAGTACCTCAAGGAGAAGGAGGGCAAGACCCTGCCGAGCCTGACCCTGTCGCTGCTGCCGATCCTGGTGCCCATCGTGCTCATCTTCGTCAAGGCCATCTTCACCACTCTGGCCACCCTGGAGGGCATGGACGGCCTGATGGCGAACCCCCTGGTGCAGGGCATCAACTTCATCGGCACCCCCATCATCGCGCTGGCCATCAGCGTGCTGCTGGCGGTCTACACTCTGGTGCCGCACATGGACAGGCACGCCACCGCCGCCCGCCTGGAAGAGGGGCTGCAGTCGGCCGGCATCATCCTGCTGGTGACCGGTGCCGGTGGAGCGCTGGGGGCCGTGCTGCGCGACAGTGGCGCAGGCCAGCAACTGGCCGAGCAGATCGCCCAATTGCCCATCTCCCCCATCCTGATCCCCTTCATCGTGGCGACCCTGGTGCGCCTCATCCAGGGGTCCGGCACCGTGGCCATGGTGACGGCGGCCTCCATCTCCGCCCCCATCCTGGCGCAGATCCCCGGGGTCAACATGCTGCTGGCCGCCCAGGCCGCCACCATGGGGTCGCTCTTCTTCGGCTACTTCAACGACAGCCTGTTCTGGGTGGTCAACCGCATGATGGGCATCTCCGACGTCAAGCAGCAGATGATCGTCTGGTCCATCCCGACCACCATCGCCTGGGCCATTGGCGGCACCGGCGTCGCCCTGCTGAACCTGCTGTTCGGCTCCGGCGGCACCTGGTTCGACCCCGTGCTGCCGCTGCTGGTGCTGGCCCTCATCGTCTGGTACGTCAAGGGGCAGTCCCTGGCTCCGGCGGCAGGGGCCGTCCCGAGCCGGGAGTCATAACCCGCACCGTCACGGCAACGCTGTGTGACGAGGGCCAGTCTGCTAGACTGGCCCTCTTTTTCGTTCATTCATCTTGCAAAGGAGTGTTGGATGCCTGCGTCTTCCTGGTGGGACAAGTCCACCGGTTTTGCCCTGCTCACCATCTTGTTGTGGGCCTCTCTCGCCGCGCTCACCTCCCGGATCACCAGCGTCTCGCCGCTGGTGCTGGTGGGGCTGGTGCTGCTGTTCTGCGGGGCGGGCACTCTGCCATTCTGGCGCCAGTGGCGCGCCAGCCCCCTCACCTGGCTGGTGACCATCACCGCCCTGCTGCTCTATCACCTGCTGCTGTTCACAAGCTTTCGCCACGCCCCCGTGCTGGAGGCAAACCTCATCAACTACCTGTGGCCGCTGTGCATCATCCTGTTCACCCCCTTGCTGCTGCCGGGTCATCCCCTGAGCCTGCACCATCTGCTGGCCGGGGCCCTGGGTCTCGCGGGATCGGTGCTGGTGATGGTCGATGGTCACCTGCAGTTGCAACAGGCCCATCTGCCCGGCTACCTGCTGGCCCTCGGCGCCGCCATCGTCTGGGGCGCCTATTCCGTGCTCTCCCGCCGCCTGCCTCCCGCTCCCGCCGTGGTCACGGCCGCCGCCTGCCTGCCCGCAGGGCTCCTGGCCCTGCTGCTGGCATGGATGCTGGAAGGCCCCTTGCCATTCGCCCGGATCCCCCTGGGGGACTGGCTGCTCATCGCCGGGCTCGCCCTCGGCCCCATGGGGGCGGCCTTCGTCACCTGGTATCTGGCGCTGCGGGACGGGGATCCGCGCCGCATCGGCGCGCTCGCCTACCTCACTCCCTTGCTTAGCACCCTGCTGCTGGTCTGGCTCAACGGCGAGGCGCTCACCCCGCGCCATCTGCTGGCGGGGGGGCTCATCATGGGCGGCGCCCTGCTCGGCCTGCTGGTGAAGAGCCCAAGTCAACGGGAGCTGGCACAGCCGCTGTCATAAAAACGCCATCAGACCTGATTAAGCTCGCGCCCATTGCGTGATTCAAGCAGGAATCTGATGTGAAAATTGCCCATTTTGCCTCCCTCTCTTCCCTCGTCTTGCTGCTGGTGGCCGGTGTCCAGGCCACCGCGCTCTATCATGGCTGGCAACAATTCAACCACTCGGCCCAGGCCCAGCGTCTGCAGGAGCGCCTGCAACAGCAACTGAGCGGTCCGTTGCAGGGGGCGCTTCGCGACTATCTCGGCAGCGGGGATCCCCTGCTGCTGGCCCAGGCACAGGGAGTGCGCCAGCAGGCGCTGGCGCTGTTGTCCCGCCTGGAGGATCCCCAGACCCAGCCGCTAAACGCCCGGCTTGAGCAGATGAAAACCCGCATTGACGGCGACTATCTGGCGGCGGGCAAGCTCTCCGGCAACAGCCAGTGGTTGCTGCAAAATGCCGAGAACGAGTTGACCACCCAGGCCAAAGCCTTGCTCCGTTACGGCCAGCAGGGAGCAGCCGCCGGGCGGGATCCGGTCCTGGCCGAGCAGTATCGCCAGGGGGCGGCCGACATCCTGACCGCCCTCCCCTCCCTCGCCCACCAGCGCCAGAACTACATGGAGCAGGCGAGTGCCAAGCGTCTCGAAGGGCTGCAATTCGAGCTGGCTGCCCTGCAAAAGCAGGCCGACGCCCTGGCCGCCCTGCCGAGCCTGGCACTTTTCGAGGAGGCACCGGCCGACGAATTCACCCTGGGAGAGCCAATACGCAAGGAGCTCGGGGATCAACCCAAAGCCGAGTTGACCTCCCTGCTCAAGCGCTATCCCCAGGAGCTGGAAAACAGCCGCAAGGCGCTGCAACAGCAGCAGGCCGCTCGTCAGATGGTGCAGCAGGACATCACCCAGCTGCTGCAAGCGGGGGAGCAATTGGGCGAACAACTCGCCGCCGCCCGTCAGACCATGAACCGGGAGCTGGCCACCGTGCTCGGCGTGCTGGCGCTCTGCCTGGTCGTGGTGGCCCTGCTGTTCGCCCTGGTGCAGCGTCGCTGGCTGGTCAGGCCCCTGCTGCAACTGCGGGCAGCCTTCCTGCAGCTCGACGCCACGGGTCAGGCCCAGCTGCTGACCCCGGGGCGCGAGCGCAACGAGCTGGCGGACATCGTCGCGAGCTACAACCGCCTGATACAGCGCCTGCAACAGGATCAGCAGCAGAAAGAGGGCCAGCTATCGGCGGTGTCGCAAAGTCTGCAAGGGATGGTCAACCAGGTGCAGGAGATCCATCACAGCACCCGCACCACGGAGCAGGCGGTGGACGAGAGCGACACCATGATGCAGGAGCTCAACCAGCTCGCCAGCGAGGTGCACCAGGTCGCCGCCGAAATCGCCCAGCACGCCCAGCACAATGAACACTCCATGAGCCAGAGCGAGCGGCTGGTCGGGGGCATGCTGACGGCTACCGCCCAGACCGGGCTCGCCATCGACGAGAGCAGCGGCGCCCTGGCCCAGCTGACCCGCTCGGTGGAGGACGTGACCGCCATCGTCGACGTCATCGGCCATATCTCCCAGCAGACCAACCTGCTGGCCCTCAACGCCGCCATCGAGGCGGCCAGGGCCGGGGAGCAGGGACGCGGCTTCGCGGTGGTAGCCGACGAGGTGCGCCACCTCTCCGCCGACACCCAGCGCTCCCTCGGCCAGATCACCGAGATCCTTGCCAGCCTCACCCAGGCGGGGGATCAGCTCGCCACCGTGCTGGCCCGCATCACCGCAGAGGCCGCCGAGCAGCGCCAGCAGGCGGAGCAACTGCGCCAGACCACCCTGACGGTGCGGGAGATGGCGCGCAGCACCGCCGTCATCGCCCTGCAGGGCGCCGACAATGCCAAGAGCCAGGAGCACAGGCTGGCGAGCTTCGCCGCCCTCATTGGTCGCATCAGCCAGCACGCACGCCAGGGCAGCCGCCTCTCGGTGCAGGTCTCGGAGCACATACACCACCAGGCCCAGCAGATCCCCCGGATCCTGAGCCAGGCCTGATAACCCCCGGGTCTGGTTCGCACCAGACCCGGGGCGCGTTCCCTGTCTACCTGCCCGCAGTACGGCCTTGCCGCAACCCTTCTCCTGATACTCCCGTCATGTCCTCACGGCCAATGACGGATTGCCTCATCCATTCAGTCACAGGCTCCCTCACCTCTTTCACATCCCTGGTCCCCCTGTCTGTCGGGCGACGGCTCACGCTCATGACAGTGGGCATCCCGCCGGGCCCATCTTTTTTTGTGATACAAAATTATATGTTGCCACCGGGTTAACAAAGAAAGTTCTGCCTTGACGGCAAGATCTGCGCAGGAGAACGGTGAAATCACCATGAAAGCGCTGTCATTGCCGACATGAGTGGCCTGGGAGTGCCCACACCAAGAATCATGATTATTTGCACTCGGTCATATTTTTGAAACTTGCCGGGAACTTTACATTGATATTTCGCACCGCGAACGTACTCTTGGTGATGTCAGATCGCCAAGGATCGACAGCCAAAAAATAACGACTGTAACGATGCAGATAGCCCCGACCGATGCGCCAAGGCATCAGGCACAAGGGCACGACAGAGAACCATTTTTTTTGCCCTTCGGGGTGTTGATTGCAATGCCAATACCGAGCGGCGGGTGCCTACCCGGCTGCCGGATAAAAAAGCTAAGTCCATAAAATCAGGAGCAATAACAAATGGAAAAAGTGATCTTCAAGCGCGCCGCGTTGAGTGCTGCCGTGGTCGCGACACTGGTCGCACCTGGCATGGCGTTCGCCGCTCAAGACATGATGAGCCCGGAATACGGCAAGTCCTACAGCGCCTTCATCGACGAAGGCAAGCTCACCGGTGGCCTGTTCTACTTCCAGCGTGAGCGTGATCGCGTCCAGGCCGGTCCGGGTCAGGATGGCAAATACCACTCCAACCTGAGCCATGCCACCACCCAGGCAGCCCTGAACTTCAACTCCGGCTATGCATGGGGTGTGGTCGGCGTCGACGTGGGCGGCTTCGGTGCCTACGACCTGGCCGTTGACGAAAGCAATGGCGTCAACGAAGAGAACGAGTTCTCCTTCTGGGGCGACAAGTGGGGTTCAGGTGGTGACGGCGTTCCCGAGAACGGCTTCAGCCTCTCCAACGCCGCCCTGAAATTCAAGTTCGGTGACGCCGTCACCGCCAAGGGTGGTTACACCCAGCTCTACGTACCCGGCATCCTCGGCGTCAACTGGTCCTATCAACCCGGTACCTACCGTGGTGGCCAGATCGAAGGCACCTTCGGCGGCCTCTACCTGACCTACGCCATCGCCGACGAGTACAAGGCTCCCTGGTTCAAGAACACCACCGGCTTCTCCAAGAGCAGCCCCTATGCCAGCGATCCCTTCACCGATGCGAACAAGATCGACTACATCCACGGTCTGGCCGCTCGCTACACCTTCGAGAACGGCACTGCCGTCACAGCCGGCTTCGGTCAGTCCGAAGGCTACATGGACAGCTACCACTTCAAGCTGGCCCACAAGTTCGACGTACTGGGTGGCCTGAACACCAGCTACCAGTTCTACGGTTCCGACACCGAGAACAGCGACTATGACGGCCTGGCCTGGCAACAAGCCCTGACCGCCAGCTGGGCAGCCGGCCCCTATGGCTTCCGTCTGGAAGGCCTGTGGACCAAGGCTGAAGGGGATCTGGGCAACTACCTGCCCCGTCTGACCCGCGGCTACGGCAACTCCCAGGGCGCGAACGAAATCTGGTGGGATTCCCGCTCCGACTGGAACCACAACGACGAGAAGGCCCTGTTCTTCGGCGTGACTCGTTCCCTGGATGATCTGGTGGGTGCACCGGGCTGGGGCGTGGGTGTCTCCGGTGCCTACGGCTGGGATGCCAACAACGGCGACAAGTCCTTGGAAGGCGGCAAAGAGTGGGCAGCCAACTTCGACGTCATGTACACAGTGCAGGACGGCAAGCTGAAGGGCACCCTGTTCAAGCTGCACTACACCGACTACAACAACGAACAGGACGACAAGGGCAGCTGGTACTACCCGAACATGTTCAGCTCCGAGCATGACGTCAAGTTCCACATCATCATGCCGTTCACCATCATGTAATCAGGCATCTGACGTGACCGAAAACCGGGCCTCTGGCCCGGTTTTGTTTTTGGTGGCACCACGCTACCATGCCAACTTCGGGCCACCTGCCGGCCGTCAATCAGGACCATGCTCATGCCCCATCCCTTCGTGCTCGTCACCGGCTGCTCCAGCGGCATCGGCCTCGCCGCCGCAAGAACGCTCGGCGCCCGGGGCTTCACCGTCATCGCTTCCGCCCGCAAGGGCGAGGATGTGGCCCTGCTGCAGCAGCAGGGTCTGTTGGCGGTGCAACTGGATCTGGCGGACAGCGCCAGCATAGAGCGAGGGGCGGCAGAGGCGCTGGCGCTGGCAGAAGGGCGCCTCTACGGCCTCTTCAACAACGGCGCCTACGGCCAGCCCGGTGCGCTGGAAGATCTGCCCACCGAGGCGCTGCGCAAGCAGTTCGAGACCAACCTCTTTGGCTGGCATCACCTCATTCGCCAGGTATTGCCCCCATGCTGGCGGCAGGCGAGGGGCGCATCGTGCAGAACAGCTCGGTGCTTGGCCTGGTGGCCATGAAGTATCGTGGCGCCTACAACGCCAGCAAGTTCGCGCTGGAAGGCTATACCGACACCCTGCGCCTGGAACTCGCGGGCAGCGGCGTGCACATCAGCCTGATCGAACCCGGCCCCATCGACACCCGGTTTCGCGCCAATGCCCGGGAGGCCTTCCTGCGCCACATAGACCCCGCCGCCAGCCGCCATCAGGACGCCTATGCCCAGACGCTGGCCAGGCTGGAGCGTGAAGGGGGTGCCCGGGGCTTTACCCTGCCTAGCGAGGCCTGCATCCCGCCGTTACTGCATGCGCTCACGAGCAAGCGCCCCAGGCACCGCTACCCGGTCACCTTCCCGACCAAATTGTTTACCGTGCTGCGCCGCCTGCTGCCAAGCCGCTGGCTGGACAAGCTGCTGATCAAATCCGCCTGATAAAGGGGCCCTCGGCGGGCCTCCTCTTGACATGCACCTGTCTTAGCAACGATGCCAACTCAATAGTGCTGGCCGTTGCTGTAGTAGTGACTCTTGACGATGGGCAGCACCTGCACCACCACATAGGTCTGCTCCCCCAGCACCCCTTTCAGGTGGCGGGTGATGAGGGCGGCGGCGGCATCCTGCATCTCCTGCGGTCGCTCGAACCAGACCAGCTCCACGAAGGGGAAACCGGCTTCGGGGTGGCCATCTCGTACCCACTGGCTCGGCACGCACTCCAGGGTGACGAACTCCGGCTTGCCACCGGTCAGGGCGCAGAGATCCGTCATCAGGGGGGCGCTTATCCGCTGCAGGGTGTCGACAGAAACTGCCCGAAAACGAAGGTGGGGCATGGGAAACCTCTTGGCTGTGACAAATGAGGACTTATCATAGAGCACTCATCCCGCTCACATAAGGTGCCTCATGAGATTCCATCCCACGCTGCTCTCCTTCCTGCTCTGCCTGCTGCTGCCGCTCCATGCCATGGCCGATCCGGCCTTCTACCGCATCAACAAGGGCAACGAACAGCACTGGCTGCTGGGGTCCATCCATGCGGGCAAACCCTCTCTCTATCCCCTGCCGGACCCGGTGGAGCGCGCCTGGCAGCAGAGCCGCGCCCTGGTGATGGAGGTGGACATGACCCACATCAGCCAGGAGCAGTGGCAGGAGATGGGCGCCATCACCCGGCTCGTCGACGGCAAGACCCTCAAGGATCACCTGCCCATCGACCTCTACCGTCGCACCCTCATCGCCGCGGGCCAGAACGGTCTGAACGAGAGCATGCTGGCCCCGCTGCGTCCCTGGTTTGCGGCCATTACCCTGACCCAGGCGGCCCTGGAGCGCACCGGCTATCGCGGTGAATACGGTGTCGACCAGCACTTCGCCAAGCGGGCGAACGACGGCGGCAAGCCCATCGTCGGGCTGGAGACCCTGCTGGAGCAACTCGGCTATCTCGCGAGCGTCGGCGACAACCAGACCCTGATGCTGGAGAGCACCCTGGACGAGCTGCCCGACATCCAGCAGGGGTTCGACGCCGTGATGACCGCCTGGCAGAACGGGAACGAGGCCACCCTCATCAATCTGCTCAGGGAGGAGATGGCGCCGCCCAAGCTGCAAGCCTGGCTGGAACAGACCCTGCTGGCGGAGCGCAACCGCAACTGGGTCAAGAAGTGGCCCAGCCTGCCGAACGAGAGCTTTATCGTGGTAGGGGCTCTGCATCTTTACGGCGAGCACGGGCTGCTCGCCCTGCTGGAGCAGCAGGGCTGGCGCATCACGCCCCTCACCGAACCGACCCAGGAGAAGGCAAAATAGCGTCCAGTCCGGCGACCTGACGCGCCGGATGCGCGTCGGCTCACAGAATTCGCTGCCGATTAAATAACCAGAGAGGGAGTTGATCGAGATCATCCCCTCCCTCCTGAAGAGGTATCTATCATGCCTGTCACCGCCCAGTGACAGGAGTGAACGAGATGGAATTCTGGATGAACCTGATGTTCGGCAACAGCGTGGGGCTGATGTCCATGCTGGTGATTTTCGGCACCTTCCTGCTCATCAGCGCCTATGCGGTCTATTTCATCTACAAGGTGATGCACGCAGAGCCGCCCAAAGAGGGGCAATAACCAGGCTCGCTCAGACCGCCCTCCCCGGCAGGGCCGGGGCCCGCGAGCGTTGCCATTCTAAGGCCCACCAAGGCCCGCTATACTGGCTCCCTCATTTTCATGCGGGGAGCCTGCCGTGTCTCATAACGACGAACTCTCACTGTTCCTGCAGGAAGTGGCCGACGTGCGGCCCCTTCGCAGCGACCATATCGCCCCCGTTGCGGGCAACAGCCAGCCCACCGAGGCGCAACTCGCGCGCCGGGAAGCCGCCACCGCCGAACAACTCACCCTGGATCACCTCGGCACGGAAGCAGTCGAGATGCTGGACCCCCATGCCATCGTCGGCTTCAAGCGTGACGGCGTGCAGGAGGGGGTCTACAAGAAGCTGCGCCTTGGCAAATACGAGCTGCAAGGCTCCCTCGACCTGCACCACAAGACGCTCAACGAGGCCCGTATCGCCCTGGTGCAGTTCATTGCCGAATGCGAAGTGCGGGATATCCGCTGCCTGCTGATCCTGCACGGCAAGGGGGAGCGCAGCACCCCGCGTGCCCTGCTCAAGAGCCATGTCAGCGCCTGGCTGCCACAGTTGCCTTCGGTGATGGCCATGCACAGCGCCGAGCGCCGCCACGGCGGCAGCGGTGCGCTCTACGTATTGCTGCGCAAGAGCGAGCGCAAGAAGGCGGAAAACCGCGAACGGCACCAGAAGCGCCTCGGCTGACTGCCTGAGGGTGGCACCAGGGTGGATGGCAGTGCTAGCATCGGGCGGCCCCGATCATGCCAGGTACGGGGTGCATACCATCAGGGACGATAACAAGGACAATCCCATGTCATACCAGAAACTCGAACAACATCAGCAACAACTGCACCGCCTCTCCCACCTCTCCGCCATCTGCGGCTGGGATCAGGCCGCCATGATGCCGGAGGGAGGCAACGAGGCCCGCGCCGAGGCGATGGCGGAGCTTGGCGTGCTGATCCACGGCAAGCGCACCGCCCCCGAGCTTGGGGAGTGGATAGCCCAGGCAGAGAGCGAACCGCTGGACGAGCACCAGCGTGCGAACCTGCGGGAGATCAAGCGCCAGTGGCAGGATGCAAGCCTGCTGCCGGGGGCGCTGGTGGAGGCGCTGTCGCTCGCCGGCAGCAAATGCGAGCACGCCTGGCGTCGCCAGCGCAAGGAGAACGACTGGGCAGGTTTTGCCCCAAACCTCGAGGAGGTGGTGCGCCTGTCGCGGGAGGTGGCGACCTTGCGCGCCGACGCGCTCGGGGTGCGCCCCTATGACGCCATGCTGGCGCTGTACGAGCCCGGCATGACGAGCGCGAGGCTGGATCAGATCTTCGGCGATCTGACGAGCTGGCTGCCCGGCCTCATCCAGACCGTGAGCGAGCGGCAGAAGAGCGACGTGCTCCTGACGCCGCAAGGCCCCTTCCCGATCCCAACGCAGCAGGCGCTCGGTCAGGAGGTGATGGGGCTGCTCGGCTTTGATTTCGCCCACGGCCGGCTCGACGTGAGCAGCCACCCGTTCTGCGGCGGCGTGCCGACGGACGTGCGCATCACCACGCGCTACAACGAGCAGGAGTTCGTCTCCAGCCTGATGGGCATCGTCCACGAGACGGGTCACGCGCGTTACGAGCAGGGCCTGCCGCGCGCACTGCTCGGCCAGCCGGTGGCCGAGGCGCGTTCCATGGGCATTCACGAGAGCCAGAGCCTGTTCTGCGAGATGCAACTCGGCCATCACCCCGCGTTCCTTGCACAGATTGCACCGCGCATCCGCGCACACTTCGGCGAACAGGCCGCGCTCGCCCCCGCGAACCTCGAGAAGCTGTACAACAGGGTCGAGCCCGGCTTTATCCGCGTCGATGCGGACGAGGTCACCTACCCGGCCCACGTCATCCTGCGCTACGAGCTGGAGCGGGACCTGATGGAAGGGCGCATCGAGGTCGCGGACATCCCCGAGCTGTGGGACGCGAAGATGCAACAGTGGCTCGGCTTGTCCACGAAGGGCAATTACCAGAATGGCTGCATGCAGGACATCCACTGGACGGACGGCTCGTTTGGCTACTTCCCGAGCTACACGCTCGGCGCCATGTACGCGGCGCAACTGCGCTTTGCACTCGAGCGTGAGCTCGGCGACATGGGCACGCTCGTAGAGTCCGGCCGCCTGCCGGAGATCTTTGGCTGGCTCGGTCGCCATATCTGGTCCCAGGGCAGCCTGCACGGCACGGACGAGCTCATTCGCCGCGCGACCGGTGAGGCGCTCAATCCCCAATGGCTGCGCAAACACCTCGAACAGCGCTATCTGAAATAAGCGAGGTTGAACCCCCTCCCAGCCTCCCCCTTCACAAGGGGGAGGAGCTAACCCCGCCCCCGTTCACAGAGGGGAGCTGTTTGTCCCCTCCCCTTACGAAGGGGAGGGTTAGGGTGGGGTCCTGCCCCCCTAACCTTACAAAGGGAGGACTGGGATTCCTCGGATCGCACTATTTTTGCTATCCCTGTCCGTTTTTGGCTAGTCACCCCTCTCGCCCCCGCTTAGTCTCTGGGACATGCCCACAGCAACCCGAGCCATGCCATGACCACAGAACCCCCGCATTCATCCCAACGAGACGAGATCATCCCGGGTCTCACCCGGGAGCAGTGCCACGCCGCACGCCTCGCGCGAGACGCGCGTTTCGATGGTCGCTTCTTCACCGGGGTGCTCTCCACCGGTATCTATTGCCGCCCCGTGTGTCCGGCGCGGGCACCGCACGAGCACAATGTGCGCTATTTTCGCTTCGCGGCGGCGGCGGAGCAGCACGGGCTGCGCCCCTGTCTGCGCTGTCGCCCCGAGCTCGCACCGGCCCAGAGCGGCGATCTGCCACCGCTCGTCGCCCAGGTGCTGGCGCGCATCGAGCGCGGCGAGCTGGCGGAGCACAGCCTGGGCTCCCTTGCAACGCAGGCCGGGATCACGGAGCGCACCCTGAGGCGTCAGTTCGAGCAACACCTCGGCGCCTCGCCGAAACAGGTGGAGCAGACGCGCCGCCTGCTGCTCGCGAAACGGCTGTTGACGGAGACGCGCCTGCCCATCACGGACGTGGCGTTTGCCGCAGGCTTTGCGAGCATTCGCCGCTTCAACGACGCCTGGCTGCAGGCGTATGGGATGACACCGGGCGCCCTGCGCAAGCAGGAAGGGGGGACTGGCGAGGCGGCGCCGCAATCGAGCCTGCAACTGCACCTGCTGTATCGCCCGCCGTTCGACGTCCAGGCCATGCTCGCGTTCTACCGGTTGCGCGCCATTCCGGGGCTGGAGCGGGTGGATGAGCACGGTTACGAACGCCGTCACCGGGTCGGCGAGCAGGAGGGGCTCATCCGCATCGAGCCCGTCGAGGGGGAGAGGCTCAGACTCACGGTGCGGGATCTGCCGCCGGGTGCGCTGCCGGACATCCTGTACCGCGTGCGCCGCATGTGGGATCTCGACGCCGACATGAGCCGCATCGGCGAACACCTGGGGCAGGATCCGCTGCTCGCCGGTATCCAGGGACGATGGCCCGGGGTGCGGCTGCCGGGGGGGTGGGATGAGTACGAGGTGATGCTGCGCGCCATCGTCGGCCAGCAGGTGTCGGTCAAGGGTGCCATCACCATCATGGGGCGCCTGGTGGCGCGCACCCTGGCGCAGTTCGGCACCGCGCAGCTGCCCACCCCGACCCAGCTGTGCGAGCTGGATCTCGACGGCATCGGCATGCCGGGCAGCCGCATCCGCACCCTGCAAGGGCTGGCCTCGGCGCTCGCAAGCGGCGCACTCACCCTCGCCACGGCAAGCGACGAGCAACTGCTCGCGCTGCCGGGCATAGGTCCCTGGACGGTCGCTTACTGGCGGCTGCGCTGCGGGCTCGACACGGACGCCTTCCCCGCCTCGGATCTCGTGCTGCAAAAGGCGCTGGGGGGCGGTGACAAGCTGCCGGTGAAAGAGGTGACAGCGCGCAGCGCCCCCTGGCAACCGTGGCGCGCCTATGCCGCGAGCTGGCTGTGGCACGCCATGAGTGAACAACCAGAGCTGCTCACCCGGCCAACACAGACACAAGACGAGGAGAAGAGCCCATGATCCGCTATGACATGATGCCCACCGACCAGGGCGAACTGCTGGTCGCCATCGACGAGCGCGGTCTGGTCCATGTGGACTTCCTGGCCGGACTGCGGCCGCTCCCCGACATGCAGGACTGGCAGCAGGACGGCGAGGCGCTCGCCCCCTTCCTCGCCGAGTTTCGGGACTACTTCGCGGGCCGGTTGCAGCGCTTCACCCTGCCGCTCGCCCCCAGGGGCACGGCGTTTCAGCAAGCGGTGTGGCAGGCGCTGTGCGACATCCCCTACGGGGAGACCCGCAGCTACGGCGACATCGCCCGCACCATCGGCAAGCCAAACGCGGTGCGGGCGGTGGGTGCCGCGAACGGCCGCAATCCGCTCTCCATCATCATCCCCTGCCACCGGGTGATCGGCCAGAATGGCAGCCTCACCGGCTATGCGGGAGGCCTGCCCATCAAGCAGGCGCTGCTGACGCTGGAGAGGGCCTCTCGTTGATCCGGCGCCACCCGGCCAGGGCTCACTGCCGCTGCGCCAGCCAGCCGTGAAACCCCAACGCCTGAAAGAAGCGGTGCGCCGCCGCGAAACCGGCCCCTTGCAAGAGGCGCCGGGTCTGTCCCTCGTCCAGGGAGGTGAAATCCTCCCCGAGGCGGCGCACCATCTGCTCGCAGGCAGGAAGCGGCAAACCGGCGAGGGCGGCTTGCAACCCCATCGCCTTGCGCTCAAGCGGGTCCGTGGGCGCCATCAGATCCGCCAGCAGCAGGGGAGCGCCAGGATTGAGCTGGCGATAAATATCACCCAATAGCGCGGCTTTGGCATCTTGCGCCAGAAAATGCAGCACCAGCAGACAGAGTGCACCATCGCAAGGCTTATCCACCACAGGCAATGCGCCCAGGTGCCAACACACCCTCTCCCCCATGCCCGCCTGCTCGGCCCGCATCCTGGCCTGGGCCAGCATGTCCGCCGAGATATCCTGGGCCACAAAGGTCCAGCGGGGGCAGAGACGGCCAAGCAGCAGCAACTCGCTGCCCGTGCCCACCCCCACCAGCAGCCCCCGGGCCTGCTGACCCAGCGCGGCCATCAGCCGGGAGGCAC
Organism: Aeromonas sp. QDB63; assembly: GCF_027707425.1. Taxonomy (NCBI): domain Bacteria; kingdom Pseudomonadati; phylum Pseudomonadota; class Gammaproteobacteria; order Aeromonadales; family Aeromonadaceae; genus Aeromonas; species Aeromonas sp. QDB63. The sequence continues at coordinate 6,185 of NZ_JAPCIS010000006.1, read as the reverse complement.
AAAGCTGGTGCAGCAGCTCGTAGCCTGGCACCAGCAGGGGGATGCGGCTGTCATAGGCCTTCGCCCCTTCTCCTTCAAATCGCTCCGTCATCTTTTGCTCCTTTGGTGTGAGCCCCCTTGATAGGGGCTGCCGCCGGGAGAAGGTCAAGAGCCACCGGGGCGAGCCAGTTGCCAGCCCAGCCCTTCCGATGAAGGGAGGGCCCTAGCCCCCCTTGCCCAGCACCGCTTTCAGAGCCGGATTGAAGACGCGCTGGAGGGAGGCGGGATTGTTCACCAGCTTGGCCGCCGGGCGGCGCGGGCGCCTGACCAGCTCGCCGCCACAGTTGGGACAGATCAGGTGCAGATACTGATCGTTGCACTCGGCGCAGAAGGTGCACTCGAAGGAGCAGATGTAGGCCGTCGCCGTGTCGGCGGGCAGATCCCGGTCACAGCACTCGCAGTTGGGTCTGAGTTCAAGCATGGCAAGATCCTGATGCACAAGGGGAAGCGGGAAAGAGGGAGGCTCAGTCGACGATAAAGAGGCGAGCGCCCAGTTCGGTATAGGAGCGATGGGGTTCGGCGTTGTCCGCCACCTGGTAGCTCATGCCCGGCGTCAGGGTGAAGACGCGGCCATCCTGCAACTCGGTGTGCAGCTCCCCGAACTGCCGGGTGTGCCAGAGGGCGACGCCGCGCTCTCCCTTGTGTTCGGTCGGCGGGACCTCGGCCCAGTTCGTGGTGCAAAACGGCAGTGCATGGATGTTCATGACGGATCCTTTGTCAGAAGAAGACTGGGGGAAGGCGGCTCGCCACGGGATATCCGTGACTAGGCCGCGCCCCATACTGCCATCAAATCCGCTCCAGCCCCATGCCCACACGGGCAATCATCCCCTCTTCAGGCTGCCCATCACCTGCATCTCGCAGCGATGGCAGTCAAAGCGCAGGCGGAAACTCTCCTTGCCCATCTTGAGCTCCAGGGGCTCGGCCTTGAGACCGGGCACCTCCTTGGGGCAGAGCTGCTGGCTGTAGCGGATGCAGTGCTTCGTTGTCATCAGCACCACTTCTCGCTCCTCCTTGTTCGCCTCATACGCGGGGGCGATGCTCCCCACCCCGTGTTCGCGAAAGAACTGCTCCGCCGCGCTGTTCAGCACGTTGCCGAGGTAGGAGAGCCGATGCTGGGGATAAACGGCGCCTCGCAGGGGAATGCGCCGCTCGGGTCGCCGGTAGGCTGCCAGACGGGCCGCCTCCAAGGCGGCAATGCCGTCCCGGCGCAAGCCGTTAAGCTGTGAAGCCGCAATAAATAGCGGGCGAGTGAATGCCAACTCAATCTGGCGAGCCACAAACAGGGTGTTGCCGAGTTTGCCGAGCTGATCCCTGGCCTGTTGCAGCGCCCGTTCCGGGTTGTCGGCCGGCTGCTGGTCGCAGGGGAGCGTGACGGCGGCGCCAATGCCCTGCTCGTCCACAAGTTCGAGCCGCAATCCCTCGTCGCACTCCGATAGCCGCATATCGACCCGGATGCGGCGATCCGCGCTCCCCTTTTCGAGCTGCTTGCTGAAGGCCTGATCGTGGTTACGAAAGATCTCGGTGCCCACCTTGAGACCGGGCATGGGTTCCGACAGGAGTAACCGCTTGCTCTGTGCCTTCTCCTCCACTTTATTGAGGCGCATCCCCACCAGCTCCCCCCCCGGCTTGAAGAAGCCGAGGCCATCGCCGTTGTTGAGGGCAACGGCCTGGCCGTCGATCTCGATGCCATCGCGGGTCACTCTGGTGACGCGCCCGAGCGGCTCCCCGACGTATTTCGGGCTGCGCGGCGAGTCGATGCCTGGCTGTCGGCCATGGAGGAAGTAGTCGGTGCTGCCCCGGTTGAAACTCTTCTTGGGATCCGGCGTAAAGGTGTAGCTGCAACGACCGGCGGAAGCGGCCACCAGATCGGGGCGGCGCTCCAGAATGGTGTCCAGCTTCTGGCGATACCAGGCAGTGACGTTCTTGACGTAGTCGAGCCCCTTGAGGCGCCCTTCAATCTTGAAGGAGCGGATCCCTGCGGCGATCAGCGCCTCCAGATTGTCGGTCTGATCCATGTCTTTCAAGGAGAGCAGGTGGCTGTTTTCCACCAGCACCTCCCCCGCCGGCGTTTGTAGGGAACAGGGCAGCCGACAGAGCTGGGCGCACTCGCCGCGGTTCGCGCTGCGCCCGGTGCGGGCGTGGCTGATGTTGCACTGGCCGCTGTAGGAGACGCACAGGGCGCCGTGGATGAAGAACTCCAGCTGCACGCTCGTGGCGGCGCTTATCTCGCGGATCTGCGCAAGGGAGAGCTCGCGGGCCAGCACCACCTGGGAGAAGCCCACGTCCTGCAGAAACTTCACCTTTTCCGGGGTGCGGTTGTCGGTCTGGGTGCTGGCGTGCAGCGCGATGGGGGGCAAATCGAGCGCCAGCAGCCCCATGTCCTGCACGATCAGCGCATCGGCGCCTGCCTGGTAGATCTGGTGGGTCAGGCGCCGGGCCTGCTCCAGCTCGTGGTCGTGCAGCAGGGTATTGAAGGCGACGAAGACCTGGGCGCCGAAGCGGTGAGCATGGCGGGCCAGCGCCTCAATGTCCTCGAGGCTGTTGCCCGCTGCGCTGCGGGCACCGAAGGCGGGGCCGCCCATGTAGACGGCATCGGCGCCGTGGTTGATGGCCTCGATGCCATAGGCGAGGTTCTTGGCCGGGGCCAGCAACTCCAGGCGGTTGTGATGGTTCTGATCGCGCATAACGTCCGGTTCGAAGGGTTGCAAATGGCCGCCACTCTAGCCAGACTCCCCGCTCCCCGCCTTGATCCCGCTTAAGATCACCGCAGAATGCAGGATTGCCCCGGTACAAGGACGTCTGGCGGCCCCCTTATCCCCCGGCCCTGAGAGTGTGCCGACTACGCAGGCACCCGACGCGGAGCTAGATCACGACCTTGAGGGCCAGCCCCAGCAGCACCAGGCCGCTCACCTTGTCGATCACGGTGGATTTGGCCTTGAGCCAGGCGAGTACGGGCCCGCGAGAGAGCACCAGGGCCACCAGCACATACCAGAGCGCATCGATGCCGCCTGCGGTCAGCATCATGATGCCCCCCTCACGCCAGCCGGTGTCGGCATGCACGAACTGGCTGAACAGGGCGATAAAGAAGATGGCGAGCTGGGGGTTCAAGAAGGCCACCATAAAGCCCTCGAACGCCCCTTGACGTCCCCGTGGCGGGTGCCCCTCCTCCTTGCCTGCCTCCCCCCCTGCGGGCCTGGCCAGCAACGCCTTGATCCCGAGCCAGGCGAGGAACGCCGCGCCGCCGTAGCGGATGAGATCGAACAGCAGCGGGGTCTGGGTGATCAGGATGGCGAGGCCGAGGGCCGTGATCAGCGCATAGATGCCGACTCCCAGGCCGTGTCCCAGCGCCGTGGCAACCCCGTGGCCCTGCCCTCCCTGCACCGTATTGCGGATGATCAGTGCCAGGCTCGGCCCCGGGCTGATGGCCCCCATCACGCAAATGGCGGCCAGCGCCAGCCAACTCGTCAGCTCCATACCTTCTCTTCCTTCGTGTCGATTGTTGTCACCCGGGATCAGGGTAGGGGGTGGCTCGCTATGCCAGAAGTGAAAGTTATGAATAGAGTCCATAGCCAGTGGCTATAGAGTGGCACAACCCGCTGCCATCAGCGGCTCGCCTGCGACCCTCCTGTCAACTGCTTGCGACTCTCCCCCAGGGTGAATTGCAGGTGATCCCGCAGGAAGGGATAGGCCAGCTCGCGAAACCAGCGGTGAGCCGGATCCAGGTGGTGGCGCTGGTGCCACAGCAGATGATACTGCTGGACCCGGGTGGCGAAGGGGAGATCGCAAAAACTCAGGGCATGTTCCCGGGAGAGCTGCCAGGCGATATGGGCCGGGGTGGTCATCAGACAGTCTGTGCGCAGCAACACCTCCACCGCGGCCTGGAAGAAGGGCACCCGGGCAAACCAGCGGCGGGAGAGCCCGCGAGGGGCCAGCACCTGCTCCACCGGGCTGTCCTTGTCCCCGCCCCCGCTCACCTGCAGGTGGGGCCATGCAAGGTAATCCTCCAGGCTGAGCGCCATGCCAGAGAGCGGGTGATGGCGCCCCATCAGCACCACCAGCCTGTCCTCCCCCTGATGCAGGCCGCGGATCTGGTCCGGCACCAGCTCCGTGATGGTGGAGACCATGTCCAGCTCCGATTGCCAGAGCTGGGGCAACTGGCGCTTGTCCCACAGGCTGTACTCCAGTGCCGCCCGGGGGGCGGTCCTCGCCAGGGCCGCACAGATGTCCGGCAGGATGTGCTGGGCCACGTAGTCGGAGGAGGCGAGCCGAAACACCCGCTCGCAGCGCTCGGGGGCAAATTCCGGCGCCTCGTAGAGCCGCTCCAGGGCACCGAGGGAATCGGCAAGCTGGGCCGCCAGGGCCTCGGCCCGCGGGGTCAGCAGCCAGCGCTGCCCTTCCCGCACCAGCAGCTCGTCGCCAAACTCGCTGCGAAGCTGGCCGAGCTGCTTGCTGATGGAGGGCTGGCTCAGGTTCAGCAGCTCCGCCGCCCGGCTGATGTTGCGGGTCTCCAGCAGCACCTTGAGGGTGGGCAAGAGATTGAGATTCGCTTTGTGCACAGGAGTCACCTCGGGAAGGGGTCGCCGGGATCGGGCCTTCATCTTACGGCAAGGAGAAGCGGAAATTTAAGCAAAATCACGGTCTTGCTCCCGCCACTCCCCTTACACTAGGGGGACCGCAGGATGACAGCGAACGCCCCGTGCGGCATAATTTCGCCACTTTCCGCCCCAGAGCGGCCATCACGACAAGCGACGACAAGATGACATACGCCACTATCACCGGGTGGGGAAAATGCCTGCCCCCCGCCTCGCTGACCAACGATGACCTCGGCACCATCATGGATACCTCGGACGAGTGGATCTACCCGCGCACCGGCATCAAGGCCCGCCGTGTCTCCCATGTCAGCACCCAGGCGCTCGCCACCCTGGCCGCCCGTCGCGCCCTGGCGTGCGCAGGTCTGGACGCCGCCGCCCTCGATGGCATCATCCTCGCGACCGCCACACCGGGCACGCTGGTCCCCAATGGTGCCTCCGCCGTGCAGCAGGCCCTCGGCGCCCACAAGGCAGCGGTGTTCGACCTCAACGCCGCCTGCACCGGCTTCGTCTATGCCCTCTCGGTCGCCACCTCCCTGGTGCAGACCGGCATGATGCAAAGGGTGCTGGTGATCGGTGCCGAGCGATTGACCCAGTTGCTGGACTGGGCCAAGCGCGACACCGCCGTGCTGTTCGGGGATGGCGCCGGCGCCGTCATCATCGAGGCGAGCGAGCAGGAGAGCGGCCTGATTGCCAGCAAGCTCGGCTGTGACAGCGAAGCGCGGGAGATACTGCACGTGCCGAACTTCGGGACGGATCGGGTGCGTTTCGCCGACATTGACGGCCTCTTCACCTTCAACTTCGAGGGGCAGGAGATCTTCAAGCGCGCCGTGCGCGGCATGGGCGAAGCCACCGGCACCGTACTGGCCCAGGCCGGCATCGCCCCCGAGCAGGTCGACCTCATCGTGCCGCACCAGGCGAACGTGCGCATCATCGAGACCCTGGCCAAGCGGATGAACGCCCCCATGGAGAAGGTGATGGTCAACATAGAGCAGTACGGCAACACCTCCGCCGCCACCGTGCCCATCGCCCTGTGCGAGGCGCTGGAGCAGGGTCGGGTCAAGCCGAACAGCTACCTGCTGACCGCCGCCTTCGGGGCCGGGCTGACCTGGGGCGCCGCCCTCATCAAATGGGGAGATCGCGTCACCCCGATCGCGAATTGCGACGAGGTGCTGCCCCCCTGCGAGCAGAGCGCCCTCGAACTCATCGCCCATGCGGTGCAGGGTTGCCAGCAGGCCCGCCCCGCCGACGCCTGAGCGAGCGCCCGCTCCCCATGATCCGCCAGGAGCCCCGGGGCTCCTGGCTGCCAGCCCCCCCTACGCCCCCTCGCCGTTTCGGCAGCGACATAAAAGTCATTGAAAAGTGTGAATTTTGAGCGAAACATATCAAAAAATGACCACTTGACACTTTTTTGTCGTCAGAATGCGGCCAAGGGGTTCACAACCTTGCCGGATCTGGTAGTATGCGGCCTCGCACTTGGGGAGGGGTTCCCGAGCGGCCAAAGGGATCAGACTGTAAATCTGACGGCTCTGCCTTCGAAGGTTCGAATCCTTCTCC